>JAGAVZ010000244.1 GCA_017941635.1 Cellulosilyticum sp. | reverse complement strand
CTACAATGCAAGAAAGACAAAGAATAATAGAGTAAAAACAAATTATATTAATCCAACAAGAAACGACCATATGGAAGAAATTATGATTTGATAAAAGTGCAGGACTAAGCTACAATATTACTTACCAGCGGATAACAGATTAGCAAGTTTAAAATGAAAAAACATTTGTTTTACAATAAAAACTCATCAAAATAAAAATGATGAAAAAAGTAAAAAAAAAACTTGTGTTATAGCAAAAAATAAGGTATACTATCTATGTTGTGACATTGAGAACTATGATCCAGAAGGTTAAACGCTTAGGGCGAATTTCTGGGGAGCGAATGTCCGGTTCAAGAAACCAGGCGGCAGGTCACTGTACTATAAGGTTAAGGTGTTAGGCGTATCTATATTTCATATGGAAATGCTTGCGGCAATTTTGCGCTTATGAAACACCAGGACAAGTGTGCAGTCACCACTAGTCGTACTAGGTTAACAAAAAGTACGAAAAGGAGGGGACTTTTTTTATGGCAAGTCAAAAAATCCGTATTACATTAAAAGCTTATGATCACAAATTAATCGATCAAACAGCTGCACAAATCGTAGAGATCGCTAAGAAAACTGGCGCTAAAGTTAGTGGACCAATTCCACTTCCAACTAAAAAAGAAGTTGTAACTATTCTACGTGCTGTACACAAATACAAAGATTCTCGTGAGCAATTCGAACAAAGAACTCACAAAAGACTTATCGATGTTGAAGCTACACCAAAAACTGGCGACGCTTTAATGAGAATCGATTTACCAGCTGGTGTTGATATCAAAGTTGACGCTAAATAATTAATCCTCACAGTAAAGATTAATTAGATGGTAAAGAGGACGGTGAATCATCGTCTAGAATGATTGCCCGTGGTGGTAATCCGCTGTAGATATTAGGAGGTGTAAGGAATGAAAAAAGCAATTTTAGCTAAAAAAATTGGTATGACTCAAATCTTTGATGAAAACGCTAACTTAATTCCTGTAACTGTATTAGAAGCAGGTCCTTGCGTTGTAACTCAAAAGAAAACAATTGAAAACGATGGATACGAAGCTATCCAAGTAGGTTTCGGTGAAGTTAAATCTAAACACGTAATCAAACCTATGGCTGGTCACTTCGCTAAAGCTGGTGTTGAAGCTAAAAAATTCGTTCAAGAATTCAGATTAGAAGACACATCTGCATACGAAGTAGGAACAGAAATTAAAGCAGACGCTTTCGCTGCTGGAGATAAAATCGACGTTGTTGGTACATCTAAAGGTAAAGGTTACCAAGGTGCTATCAAGAAATACGGTCAATCTCGTGGACCAATGGGTCACGGTTCTAAATCTCACCGTGTAGCTGGTTCTATGGGTGCTGCTACATCACCAGGTCGTGTAATGAAAGGTAAAGGCCTTCCATCTCACATGGGTTGCGTACAAGTAACAGTACAAAACTTAGAAGTTGCTCGCGTTGACGCAGACAAAAACTTAATCTTAGTTAAAGGTGCAGTACCAGGTCCTAAAGGTACAATTATCACTGTAAAAGATAGCGTTAAAGCTTAAGGATCACGGGAAAGGAGGAAATTAAAATGGCAAAAGTAGCTGTATTAAACATGACAGGCGCACAAGTTGGCGAAGTTGAATTAAACGACGCAATTTTCGCTGTTGAAGTAAAAGAACACTTAGTACACCAAGCAGTAGTTGCACACCTTGCTAACTTAAGACAAGGTACACAAAGTGCTAAAACTCGCGCTGAAGTACGTGGTGGTGGTAGAAAACCATGGAGACAAAAAGGTACAGGTAGAGCAAGACAAGGATCTATCCGCGCTGTACAATGGGTAGGTGGTGGAGTTGCATTCGCACCAAAACCAAGAAATTACTCATTCAAAATGAATTTCAAAGAAAGAAGAATCGCTCTTCAATCTGCTTTAACAAGTAGAGTAAACGAAGCTAAATTCATCGTTCTTGATTCATTAGAAGTAGCTGCTAAAACTAAAGAAATGGCTAAAGTTTTAGATGCTCTTAAATTAAACAAAGCTTTAATCGTAACAGAAGGTGAAGCTTCAAGAAACGTTATGTTAGCTGCAAACAACATCCAAGGTGTTAAAACTGCTGCTGTAAACAACATTAACGTATATGACATCTTAAAATACGATACATTCGTAGTAACAAAAGATGCTCTTGCAAAAATCGAGGAGGTGTACGCATAATGGCAGATTTAAAATTCTATGACATTATTTTAAAACCAGTCGTTACAGAAAAATCTATGAACGTTATGGCTGAGAAAAAATACACATTCCTAGTTGAAAAAAATGCTACTAAAGCTCAAATCAGAGAAGCAGTAGAAAAAATGTTCGAAGGAACAAAAGTAGAAAAAGTTAACACAGCTAACTACGATGGTAAAACAAAACGTCGTGGAAGAACAGTTGGTAAAACAAATGCTTACAAAAAAGCTATCGTTAAACTTACTGCAGAAAGCAAAGACATTGACTTTTTCCAAGGAATGTAGTTTAATAGTTAGAGATGAAACACACGGCTAAGTGTAAATGTATCGTGTAGAATTAATCGTTGAAAGGAGTGAACACGATGGGTATCAGAAAATATAGACCATATACCCCTTCAAGAAGACACATGACTTCTTCAACATTTGAAGAAATCACAAAAACAACTCCTGAAAAATCTTTAGTAGTTAAATTAAAGAAAAACTCAGGTAGAAATAACCAAGGTAAAATCACTGTTCGTCACCGTGGGGGCGGCGCAACAATTAAATACAGAATCATCGATTTCAAACGTAACAAAGATGGTGTTCCAGCTAGAGTTGTAGGTATCGAATACGATCCAAACAGATCTGCAAACATCGCTCTTATCGCTTACGCAGATGGTCAAAAATCTTATATCTTAGCTCCAGTAGGATTAAAAGTAAATGACGTTGTTATGAACGGTAAAGATGCTGAAATCCGTGTTGGTAACTGTCTTGAAATGAAAGACATGCCAGTTGGTGCTACAATTCACAACATCGAAATGAAACCAGGTAAAGGTGGACAATTAGTACGTGCTGCTGGTATGTCTGCTCAATTAATGGCTAAAGAAGGTAAATACGCTACAGTTAAATTACCATCTGGCGAAATGAGACTTTTACCAATCAACTGCCGTGCTACAATCGGTCAAGTTGGTAACATCGATCACGAACTTATCAATATTGGTAAAGCTGGACGTAAACGTCACATGGGTATCCGTCCAACAGTTCGTGGTTCTGTAATGAACCCTAACGATCACCCACACGGTGGTGGTGAAGGTAGATCACCAATCGGTAGACCAAATCCATGTACTCCATGGGGTAAACCAGCTCTTGGTTACAAAACAAGAAAGAAAAACAAACATTCTAATAAATATATCGTACGTCCACGTAACAAATAATAAATTGTGTGGATAGGTGAAAGGAGGCTTCATTAATGGCTCGTTCTATTAAAAAAGGACCTTTTGCAGACGCTAGCTTACTTAAAAAAGTAGACGCTATGAATGCAGCAGATGAGAAAAAAGTTATTAAAACATGGTCACGTCGTTCAACAATCTTCCCTTCAATGGTAGGTCATACTATTGCAGTACACGATGGTAGAAAACATGTACCAGTATTCGTTACAGAAGATATGGTAGGACACAAATTAGGTGAGTTCGCTTTAACAAGAACATACCGTGGTCATGGTAAAGACGCAGAGAAAAAATCTAGAGTTCGTTAATAAGTATTAAATGGAAGGAGGTCTTTTAACATGGCTAAAGGACACAGAAGTCAGATTAAAAAAGAGAGAAACGCTCAAAAAGACTCAAGACCAAAAGCAAGAGTAACTTTCGTTCGTTTATCAAGTACTAAAGCAAATATCGTGCTTGACCAAATCAAAGGTAAAGATGTTAATACAGCATTAGCTATCTTAGCATACACACCAAGATGGGGCGCACGCGTAGTAGAAAAAGTATTAAAATCAGCAATCGCTAACGCTGAGCACAACATGGGTATGGATCCATCAACATTATATGTTGACGAAGCATTCTCAACAAAAGGACCAACTCTTAAAAGAATTCGTCCACGTGCTCAAGGTCGTGCATATCAAATTCAAAAACAAACTTGCCACGTTACAGTGGTATTAAATGCGAGATAAGGAGGTACACTCATGGGCCAAAAAGTAAATCCACATGGATTACGTGTTGGTGTTATCAAAGCTTGGGATGCTAAATGGTATGCCGATAAAAAAGACTTTGCTAACAACCTTGTAGAAGATGATAAAATCAGAAAATTCATCAAGAAAAAATTATACGCTGCTGGTATCGACAAAGTAGAAATCGAAAGAATGTCTAAACGTGTAAGAATTCACATTCACACATCTAAACCAGGTATCGTTATCGGTAAAGGTGGTTCTGCTATCGATGAACTTCGTAAAGAAGTAGAAAAAATGACAGCAAACAAAGTGTCTATTAACATCGTAGAAGTTAAAAGACCAGAAGCTTGTGCACAATTAGTTGCAGAAAATATTGCACTTCAATTAGAAAACCGTGTTTCTTTCAGAAGAGCTATGAAACAAGCTATCTCTAAATCATTCAAAGCTGGTGGAAAAGGTATTAAAGTTGCATGTTCAGGTCGTTTAGGCGGTGCTGAAATGGCTCGTACTGAACAATATTCAGAAGGTAACATTCCACTTCAAACATTAAGAGCTGATATTGAGTATGGATTTGCAGAAGCAGATACAACATACGGTAAAATCGGTGTTAAAGTATGGATCTACAAAGGAGAAGTACTTCCAACTAAAGTTAACAAGGAAGGGAGCGATAACTAATGTTAATGCCTAAAAGAGTAAAACGCCGCAAACAATCTCGCGGACGTATGAAAGGCCAAGCTACCCGCGGAAATAAAATCACTTACGGTGAATACGGTATCGTTGCAATGGAGCCATCTTGGGTTAGATCAAATCAAATCGAAGCTGCTCGTATCGCTATGACACGTTACATTAAACGTGGTGGTAAAGTTTGGATTAAAATTTTCCCAGATAAACCAGTTACAGCTACACCAGCTGAAACTCGTATGGGTAAAGGTAAAGGTTCTGTAGATTACTGGGTAGCAGTAGTTAAACCAGGACGCGTTATGTTTGAATTATCAGGCGTAGCAGAAGAAACAGCTAGAGAAGCGTTAAGACTTGCGGTACACAAATTACCAATGAAATGCAAAATCGTTTCTCGTGCGGAACAAGAAATGGCAGGTGATGGTAGTGAAAACTAAAGCATTCTTAGAAGAAATTAGAACTAAATCAGCTGATGAATTACAAGTTGAATTGGTAAATGCGAAAAAAGAACTCTTTAACTTAAGATTCCAAAACGCTACCAATCAATTAGATAATACAGCAAGAATCAAAGAAGTTAGAAGAAATATTGCACGTATTCAAACTATTATTACACAAAAAGCAACTGTGTAATAGAGAGGAGGCAAGCTCGTGTCAGAAAGAAATTTACGTAAAACATTAATTGGTAATGTAGTTAGCAATAAAATGGATAAAACTATTACTGTGGCAGTTGTAAACAACGTAAAACACCCTCTTTACGGAAAAATCGTAAAAAGAACTTACAAATTACACGCTCATGATGAAAACAATGAGTGCCAAATCGGTGATAGAGTAAAAGTTATGGAAACAAGACCTTTATCTAAATCAAAAAGATATAGACTTGTAGAAATCGTAGAAAAAGCTAAATAGTATATAAATCTCGAAAGGAGGTCACTTCTCATGATTCAACAAGAGAGTAGATTAAGAGTTGCTGATAACACAGGAGCTAAAGAACTTCTTTGTATCCGTGTACTTGGTGGCTCAACAAGAAGATATGGTAATATCGGTGATGTTATCGTAGCTACAGTTAAAGATGCAACACCAGGCGGCGTTGTTAAAAAAGGTGACGTAGTTAAAGCTGTTATCGTTCGTACTAAAAAAGGTGTTAGACGTCAAGACGGTTCTTACATCAAATTCGATGAAAATGCAGCTGTAATTATTAAAGAAGACAAAAACCCAAGAGGGACTCGTATTTTTGGACCAGTAGCAAGAGAGTTAAGAGATAAAAAATATACAAAAATCTTATCACTTGCTCCAGAAGTTCTATAAGGAGGTGTGAATAGTGAAAACTAAACTTAAAAAAGGCGATAACGTAGTAATTATTGCTGGTAAAGACAAAGGTAAAGAAGGTAAAATCACTTTAATCGATCGTAAAAACGGTAAAGTTGTAGTTGAAGGTTGCAACATGGTAACAAAACACCAAAAAGCAACAGCTGCTGCTCAAGGTGGATTAATCGAGAAAGAAGCACCTATTCACATGTCAAATGTAATGTACGTGCACAATGGTAAACCAGCACGTTTAGGTGTAGAAATCAAAGATGGTAAAAAAGTTCGCGTTGCTATCGTTAATAAAGAACGCGTTGTAATCGACTAATTAGTGAAAGGAGGCAAATTCTGATGGCAAGATTAAAAGAAACTTATAAAAATGAAATCATGGGTGCTATGACAACTAAATTTGGTTACAAAAATCAAATGCAAGTACCTAAAATTGAAAAAATCGTTATCAACATGGGTGTTGGTGAAGCAAGAGATAACGCTAAAGTATTAGAAAATGCTGTAGGCGATATGGAAAAAATCTCTGGTCAAAAACCAATTATCACAAAAGCTAAAAAATCTGTGGCTGCATTCAAACTTCGTGAAGGTATGCCAATCGGATGTAAAGTAACTCTTCGTGGTGAAAAAATGTATGAGTTCTTAGATCGTTTAGTAAACATTTCTCTTCCACGTGTACGTGACTTCCGTGGTGTAAGTGCTACTGCTTTCGACGGTCGTGGTAACTATGCTTTAGGTATCAAAGAACAACTTATTTTCCCAGAAATCGAGTACGATAAAGTAGATAAAGTTCGTGGTATGGATGTAATTATTGTTACAACAGCTGAAACAGACGAAGAAGCTCGTGAGCTGTTAACACAATTCGGTATGCCTTTTCAAAAATAAGGAGGGTAAGTAAATGGCAAAAAAATCAATGAAAGTTAAGCAACAAAGACCTGCTAAATTTTCAACTCAAGCTTATACAAGATGCCGTATCTGTGGTCGTCCACACGGTTACCTTAGAAAATATGGTATCTGCCGTATTTGTTTTAGAGAATTAGCATACAAAGGTCAAATCCCTGGCGTTAAAAAAGCTAGCTGGTAATAAAGGAAAGGAGGCAA
This sequence comes from Cellulosilyticum sp., assembly GCA_017941635.1. GTDB lineage: Bacteria > Bacillota > Clostridia > Lachnospirales > Cellulosilyticaceae > Cellulosilyticum. The sequence continues at coordinate 38,187 of JAGAVZ010000244.1, read as the reverse complement.
TTTACAATGACAATGAGCGATCCTATTGCAGATATGTTAACAAGAATCAGAAATGCGAACACAGCTAAACATGATGTAGTTGAAGTTCCAGCTTCTAAAATGAAAAAAGCTATTTCTGAAATTCTTTTAAACGAAGGATATATTAAAGGTTTTGAAGTGAAAGAAGATGGTGTTAAAGCTACAATTCGCATCACTTTAAAATACGGAAAAGACAAAAACGAAAAAATTATTTCAGGTATTAAAAAGATCTCTAAACCAGGTCTTCGTGTATACGCTGATACAGATAACCTTCCAAAAGTTCTTGGTGGACTTGGTACAGCAATCATCTCTACAAACAAAGGGGTAATTACTGACAAAGAAGCTAGAAAACTTGGTGTAGGTGGCGAAGTAATCGCATTCATTTGGTAATTATTAATTATTTAAGGAGGTGCCACTATGTCACGTATTGGTAAACAACCAATTGCTGTTCCAGCTGGTGTTACAGTTACTATCAATGCAGGTAACGAAGTTATCGTAAAAGGACCAAAAGGTACTCTTACTCAAACTTTTGACTCAGCAATGAACATTGCTTTAGAAGAAAACAACGTTGTGGTTACAAGACCAAACGACTTAAAAAGAAATAGAGCTCTTCACGGCTTAACAAGAACATTAATCGCTAACATGATCGAAGGTGTTACTAACGGTTTCACAAAAGTGTTAGAAATCAATGGTGTTGGTTATAGAGCACAAAAATCAGGTAAAAAATTAACTCTTTCTTTAGGGTACTCTCACCCAGTAGAAATGGAAGATCCAGAAGGTCTTACATCTACAGTAGAAGGAAACAAAATCACTGTTGCTGGTATCGATAAAGCAGCTGTAGGTCAATATGCTGCAGAAATCAGAGACAAACGTAGACCAGAACCATACAAAGGTAAAGGTATTAAATACATCGATGAAGTTATTCGTCGTAAAGAAGGTAAAACAGGTAAAAAATAATAAGTAAAGGAGTGACATCCGCATGATCAGAAAGCAATCTAGAAGCGACATCCGTGTTAAAAAACACAACAGAATGCGTAACAAGATCCAAGGTACTTCTCAAAGACCAAGACTTGCAGTATTCAGAAGTGAAAAACACATTTACGCTCAAATTATTGATGATATGACTGGAACAACTTTAGTTGCAGCATCTACAGTAGAAAAAGATATCAAAGCTTCTGTTAAAGCAACATCTAATGTTGAAGCAGCAGCAGCAGTTGGTACAGCAATCGCTAAAAAAGCAGCTGCTAAAGGTATCGAAGAAGTAGTATTTGACCGTGGTGGTTTCTTATACCATGGTAGAGTTAAAGCTTTAGCTGAAGCAGCTCGTGAAGCTGGCTTACAATTCTAGTAAAGGAGGGAAATTTGAAAATGGCTAAAAATTTAAAAATTGATCCATCAACAATGGAGCTTCAAGAAAAAGTTGTTACAATCAAACGTGTAACAAAAGTAGTTAAAGGTGGTCGTACTTTCCGTTTCTCTGCTTTAGTAGTAGTAGGTGACGGTAACGGACACGTTGGTGTTGGTATCGGTAAAGCTATGGAAATTCCAAACGCTATCCAAAAAGGTATCGAAGACGCTAAGAAAAACCTTATTTTCGTTGAAAGAAACGAAGCAGATAGTATCTATCATGAATTCGTTGGTGAATTCGGAAGTGCTAGAGTACTTCTTAAACCAGCTAAAGAAGGTACTGGAGTTATCGCAGGTGGTCCAGCTCGTGCTGTACTTGAACTTGCAGGTATCCGTAACATCAGAACTAAATCTTTAGGTTCAAACAACAAGAAAAACGTAGTAAACGCAACAATCGAAGGTTTAGCAGCTCTTAAAACTCCTTCAGAAGTTGCTAGACTTCGTGGAAAATCAGTAGAAGAGCTTCTAGGCTAATAGGAGGAATGTAAAGATGGCAAAGATCAATGTAACTTTAGTTAGATCTACAATCGGAGCAATTCCAAAGCACAAAAAAACTGTAGAAGCGCTCGGATTAAGAAAAATCAATAGTTCAAACATTCACGAAGATAACGCTGCTATCCGTGGAATGATTAAACAAGTTAGTCACTTAGTTAAAGTAGAAGAAATTAACGAGTAATAAATATTAGAAATAGAAGGAGGTGCCTTAGGTATGAATTTAAGTACATTAAGACCAAACGAAGGATCAAAAAGATCTAGTTTCCGTGTAGGTAGAGGTCACGGTTCAGGTAACGGTAAAACTGCTGGTAAAGGTCACAAAGGTCAAAAAGCTAGAAGTGGCGGTGGTGTAAGACCAGGTTTCGAAGGTGGTCAAATGCCATTATACAGACGTTTACCAAAACGTGGATTCAAAAACCCTAACCACTTAGAAATCGTTGGTATCAACGTAGATTTATTAAATCGTTTCGAAGATGGTGCTGTTGTTACAGTTGAATCAATGATCGAAGCTGGTATCATCAAAAACCCAAGAGATGGCGTAAAAATCCTTGGTAAAGGTGAGTTAACTAAAAAGTTAACAGTAAAAGCTAATGCTTTCAGCGAATCTGCTAAAGCAAAAATTGAAGCTGTGGGTGGAGCAACAGAAGAGGTGATGTAGGTGGATTTATTCAAAACTCTTAAAAATGCTTGGAGAGTGCCAGAACTACGCAGAAGAATTATTTACACACTTTGGATGTTTCTGTTTATTAGAATCGGGATTTCAATCACTGTTCCGGGTGTAGATAGAGGACTCGTAATGAATGCTATCTCATCTGGTGACAGTACCGGTTTTATAAACCAATTTTACGGTATGATTACTGGTGGTGCACACCAACAACTTGCATTATTTGCACTCGGTGTTGGTCCATACATCACAGCAAGTATTATCATGCAACTTCTTCAAATAGCAATTACTCGTTTAGAGGAATTGTCTAAAGAAGGCGAAGATGGAAGAAAGAAAATCAACAAGTATACCCGTTATGTGACGCTAGTCTTAGCATTACTTAATGCTTGGGCGACTACTTTCAATGCTTCAAGAAATGGGTTGTTAGTAGATAGTAGTATTTTGACATTCTTACTAGTTATGTTCTCATTTGTTGCAGGTTCAATGCTTGTCATGTGGATCGGTGAACAAATCACAGAAAAGGGTATTGGAAATGGTATTTCACTATACATCTTCATAGGTATCATATACTCACTACCAACAAACTTCATTAGTATCTTCCAATTAAACAGTGATAAAATCTATATCCCTATTTTAGTGCTTATAGTATTCATTGCTTTAATTGCATTTGCGGTATTAATGAGTCAAGGTGAAAGACGTGTAGCAGTTCAATATGCTAAACGTACTGCTGGTCGTAAGGTATACGGTGGCGGGCAACAATATATTCCAATTAAGGTTAACTTAGCTGGAGTAATGCCTATTATCTTTGCGATGAGCATTATGAGTACACCACAAATCATTATTGGTTTCACTGGTGCTCAGCTTTCATCAACTTGGACAAAAGTATTAAGTTACTTAGACTGGACGAGTGGAGTTGGATCAGTAATTTATATTGTTCTTATTTTCGCATTTGCTTTCTTCTATTCAACAATTGCTTTCAATCCAATGGAGATTGCTAGCAACATGAAGAAAAGTGGGGGATTCATCCCAGGTATTAGACCAGGTAAACCAACATCAGATTACCTAGTTGGATTAGGAACTCGTATCACATTACTTGGTGCGATTTTCTTGACAATCTTAGCGCTTATGCCGCTAGTATTCTATTATGTATTTAAAGTAAATGTTGCCTTCACTGGTACATCACTTTTAATCGTAGTAGGTGTAGTAATTGAGACATTAAAACAACTAGAATCTCAAATGCTTATGAGACACTATAAAGGATTTTTATAAAAAATTATAGGAGGTTGCCGCTATGAGATTAATATTATTAGGTGCGCCTGGAGCAGGTAAAGGGACACAAGCAGAGATGCTTACCAAACTATATGATATTCCATGTATCTCTACAGGCAATATTTTTAGAGAACACATCTCTAAAAATACTGAGCTAGGTCAAAAAGCAAAAGCATACATGGATGAAGGAAAATTGGTACCAGATTCTCTCGTAATCGAGCTTGTAAAAAGCAGAATCACACAAGATGACTGCAAGAATGGAATGATTTTCGATGGATTCCCACGTACAATTCCACAAGCTGAGGCATTAGATGTAATGCTTAAAGAGTTAAACATTCCAATTGACTTCGTTGTCAATGTTGAAGTAGCAGATGAACTCATTATTGAACGTATGGCAGGAAGAACAGTTTGTCCTAGCTGCGGCGCTTCATATCATAAAGTAAATAAACCATCAAAAGTTTCAGGTAAATGTGATCTTTGCTCAGCGGATCTTATCCAAAGAGAAGATGACAAAGCTGAAACAGTTAAGAAAAGATTAGATGTATATCATGAACAAACAGAACCATTAATCGAATACTACAGAGGACAAGGTAAACTTGTTGATGTTGACGGTGTAGGTGCTGTTGAAGAAGTTCGTGATAGAGTCAAAACAGCATTAGGAGTGAAATAATAATGGCTATTCACATTAAGTCAGATACTGAAATCAACTTGATGAGAGAAGCTGCTGAGATTCTAATAGAAGCCCACGAGCTTGTAGCAAGTCACATAAGAGTAGGGGTTACAACTAAAGAACTAGACCAAATTGCGGAAAAGTTTATTAGAAGCAAAAATGCTTATCCTTCATTCTTAAATTATCATGGTTACCCAGCATCAGCTTGTATTTCAGTTAATGAAGAAGTTGTTCACGGAATACCTGGTAAAAGGAAGCTACAAGATGGCGACATAGTAAGTGTTGACCTCGGGGTATACTATAAAGGATATCACTCAGATGCTGCAAGAACCTATGCTGTTGGCGAGGTTAGTGCTGACAAATTAAAACTTATGAAGGTGACTGAAGAAAGTTTCTTCGAAGGTTTAAAATATGCAAAACCAGGATATCATTTAAATGATATTTCTAAGGCAATCGGAACTTATGCGCAGAAGCACGGTTACGGTGTAGTTAGAGACTTGGTTGGGCATGGTATAGGCAAACAATTGCACGAAGAACCACAAGTTCCAAACTACAATACACCTAGAAGAGGACCAAAACTTCAAAAAGGTATGGTATTAGCTATAGAACCGATGATTAACATGGGAACATGGCAAGTCAGGGTACTAGATGATGATTGGACATTTGTAACTAGAGATGGCAGTCCATCTGCTCATTATGAGAACACTGTGGTTATTACAGATGATATTCCTGAAATACTTACCCTGCGTAAGGATTTAGGTAAGTAGTTGAGGTGATAGAGTTATGAATAACAAGTATTCGCTGGGGCAGATAGTATTCTCCAAGTGCGGTCGTGATCAAGGAAAGCCATTTATTATTGTCAGTATTGAAGAAGAATATGTTTACTTAGTAGACGGAGATCTTCGCAAAGTAGATAATCCTAAACTTAAGAAGAAAAAGCATGTTCAACTAACACTCACAACTAATGAATGGATAAAGCAAAAAATAGTAGAAGAAAATCGTTTAACAAACAGTGATGTTAGGCGAGCTCTTGAAGAGTATCTAGGGCAATCTTCTGTGTAAGAGGAGGTTTGTAACTTGGCTAAAGGTGATGTTATTGAAGTAGAGGGAACAGTGATCGAAAAGTTACCTAACGCAATGTTTAAAGTTGAAATTGAAGGAGGACATATTGTTCTTGGTCATATTTCAGGTAAACTTCGTATGAACTTCATCCGTGTATTACCGGGTGATAAGGTAACAATTGAACTTTCTCCATATGATTTAACCAAGGGACGCATTATCTGGCGTTCTAAATAACTGGTATCAAATAGAAAGGAGAACAGAAAATGAAAGTACGTCCATCAGTAAAAAAGATTTGTGAAAAATGTAAAATCATTAAAAGAAAAGGCCGTGTTTGCGTTATCTGTGAAAATCCAAAACACAAACAAAAACAAGGTTAATATTTCCTCGAATAATGTAGGAAAGTGCATTGATTTATCAATGTAACTAAGCTATAATATTCTGTGGTTATAAAACTAGAAGCGGCTGCGGCATATCGTCATTATGCTGTATTATATATATTTAAAAATTACCTATAGGAGGTGCAGAGAGTGGCACGTATTGCAGGTGTAGACTTACCAAGAAATAAACGTGTTGAAATCGGTCTTACTTATATTTTCGGTATTGGCCGTCCAACTTCTCAAAAAATCTTAACTGAAGCTGGTATTGATTTCAATACTCGTATCAACGAATTAACTGAAGAACAAGTAGCTAAAATTCGTGAAATCATCGATAGAGACATTCTTGTAGAAGGTGATCTTCGTCGTGAAATCGCATTAAACATCAAACGTTTAATGGAAATCGGATGCTACAGAGGAATCCGTCACAGACGTGGTCTTCCAGTTAGAGGTCAAAAAACAAAAACAAATGCTCGTACTCGTAAAGGTCCTAAAAAGACAGTTGCTAACAAGAAAAAATAGTAAATAAAGGAGGTTAAAGTACTCATGGCAGTTGCAAAAAAAGGTGGAAAAAAAGTTGTAACTCGTAAACGTCGTGATAGAAAACACGTTGAACGTGGTGTAGCTCATATCCAATCAACTTTCAATAATACAATGGTAACATTAACAGATACAAATGGTAATGCTCTTTCATGGGCTAGTGCAGGTGGTCTTGGTTTCAGAGGATCTAGAAAATCAACACCATATGCAGCTCAAATGGCAGCAGAGACTGCAGCGAAAGCAGCAATGGAACACGGTTTAAAATCAGTAGAAGTTATGGTTAAAGGTCCAGGTTCAGGTAGAGAAGCTGCGATTCGTGCACTTCAAGCTGCAGGCTTAGAAGTTACATTAATCAAAGACGTAACTCCTGTACCACACAATGGATGCCGTCCACCAAAACGTAGAAGAGTGTAATAGGAGGGTCAAAATGGCTAGATATATTGGTTCTAAATGTAAACAATGCCGTCGTGAAGGGAAAAAATTATTCCTTAAAGGTGAAAGATGTTACTCTGCTGCTTGTTCAGTAGAAAAAAGACCATATGCTCCAGGGCAACATGGTCAAGCTAAAACAAAACTTTCTGGTTATGGTTTACAATTAAGAGAAAAACAAAAAGCAAAAAGAATCTATGGTGTTCTTGAAGGTAAATTCAGAACTTACTTTGAAGAAGCTGATCGTAAAAAAGGTATCACAGGTGAGAACTTACTTCGTATCCTTGAACTTCGTTTAGATAACGTTGTATACCGTTTAGGTCTTGGACGTTCTCGTACAGAAGCTCGTCAAGTTGTAAGACACAACCTTGTAACAGTAAATGGTAAAAGAGTTAACATTCCTTCTTATGAAGTAAAAGTTGGCGACGTTATCGAAATCAAAGAAGACGCTAAGTCATTCGCTAGATTTAAACAAATCGTAGAAGTAACTGGGTCTCGTATTGTTCCAGAATGGTTAGAAGGAAATATTGAAAACCTTAGCGGTACAGTAAAAGCTCTTCCAACTAGAGAACAAATCGACACTGAAGTTGAAGAAACACTTATCGTTGAGCTTTACTCTAAGTAATAGTTCGTCACCCTCAATATTTTATTTTAAAACCAAAGGAGGGTTTATCCGGTGTTGGAATTTGAAAAACCACAAATTGAGATTAAAGAATTATCTACAGATGGTAAATATGGTTGCTTTGTAGTGGAACCATTAGAAAGAGGATATGGGATTACGTTAGGCAATAGCCTTCGTCGTATCCTTTCTTCTTCACTTCCAGGTTCTGCTATCAGTAGCATCAAAATCGATGGAGTACTTCATGAATTTAGTTCTATTCCAGGTGTTAAAGAAGATGTTATTGAAATCATGCTTAACATCAAAGAATTAGCAATTAAAGACACAAGTGCTAACGGTGAACCAAAAGTAATTTATATTGAAAAATCAGGTGAAGGTCCAGTTACTGCTGCAGATATTAAATGCAGTCCAGAAATTGAAATCCTTAACCCAGAACTTCATATTGCTACTTTAAATGGTGGTGCTGATTCAATACTTAGTATGGAAATGACAGTAACAACTGGTCGTGGATATCAAGCTGTTGACAAACTTAAAAAATCAGAACTTCCAATCGGTGTGATCCCTGTTGATGCCAACTACACACCAGTAGAACGCGTTAACTTCCAAGTTGAAGATACACGTGTTGGTCAACAAACAGATTATGACAAACTTACATTAGAAGTTTGGACTGATGGAACACTTAAACCAGACGAAGCTGTAAGCTTAGCTGCAAAAGTTTTAAGTGAGCACTTAAACTTATTCATCGATTTATCAGAAAATGCACGTACAACTGAAATCATGGTTACCAAAGAAGATGACTCTAAAGAAAAAACTTTAGAGATGACAATAGAAGAATTAGATCTTTCTGTTCGTTCATTCAACTGTTTAAAACGTGCGGGTATCAATACAGTTGAAGATTTAACAAACAAAACAGAAGAAGAAATGATGAAAGTTCGTAACTTAGGACGTAAATCATTAGAAGAAGTCTTCCAAAAACTTGAAGAGCTTGGATTCTCATTAAAACCAAGCGAAGACTAAGCACAATTATAAGGAGGTTAGGGCATGGCTGGACAAAGAAAGCTCGGACGTGACGCAGCAGGACGTAAAGCGTTACTTCGTAACCAAGTTACAAATCTCTTATACCACGGTAAAATCACAACTACTGTATCTAAAGCAAAAGAGATTCGTAAAATCGCTGAAGGCATGATTGCAATGGCTGTACGCGAAAAAGATAATTATGAAGAAGTTACAATTACAACAAAACAACCTAAATTAGACGACAATGGTAAACGTGTAAAAGAAGTTGTTGAAGGTAAAAAAGTAACTGTATTTGAAGAAGTAGAAAAAACTATCAAAAAAGATAACGCTTCAAGATTACACGCTAGAAGACAAATGTTAAAGGTATTATACCCTGTAACAGAAGTTCAAGGTAGCAAAAAAAGACAAGCTAAAAAAGTTGACATGGTTGACAAATTATTTAGCGAAATCGCTCCAAAATATGCTGACCGTAACGGTGGTTACACACGTATCGTGAAAATTGGACCACGTAAAGGTGACGGTGCAGAAGAAGTTATTATCGAATTAGTATAATAATATTTAGGGATTAAGATTTATCTTAATCCCTTTCTTCATATTAAAAGCAAAATAATGGTTATAGCTTTATATGGAATGAACCAATAGAAAATAATATATTTATAAGTACATAAATTGATGGCAGGCATTAAAATAGATAAAATATGGATAACATACTGATATAGCAAAGACTATAAAGTAGGTAAAGCAGTAATAGAATAAAAGCAGTAATAGAATAAAAGCAGTAATAGAATAAAAGCAGTAATAGAACAAATAAAGTAATAGAACAAATAAAGTAATAGAACAATAAAATGAATAAAAGAATGTAAAATGATTATTAGATGGAATATATAACTGTAATATCAATATTTAAGTGTACTTTGGTTTGTAATACATAAAAAAATATGTTATATATAGTTATAAATGCTTTGATAGGCATGCACATGACTAGAATTAAAGTCTTAATAAGTGTATATAATGAAGGGGTGTGACCTATAACATGAATAATACTAATAATAGTAAAGGCATAAATATGAGCGAGACTAATAATATGATTAATAATGAGATCAACGATACTAATAGTATAAATACGAATGATACAACTAGTATAAATCATATGAACGCTCATGATAGAAAAAATATCATAGATGCAAATAACTTAGTATTTGAATACTACAACTATGATGACGATGGAGAAGTTAAAGAAACCGTTAAGGCATTACAAGGGACAAGTATCAAAGTAGAAGAAGGAGAATTTGTGGTTATTCTTGGACATAATGGTTCTGGAAAATCAACTTTTGCCAAACATTTAAACGGCATCCTATCTCCTAAAGAAGGTACTTTAGTGGTTTGTGGGATTGATGCACTAGATAAAGATAAAACTTGGGATATTAGAAAAGAAGTAGGAATGGTATTCCAAAATCCAGATAACCAAATCGTTGCAACAATCATTGAAGAAGATGTTGCATTTGGTCCAGAGAATCTGGGTATAGAACCAAGTGAAATTAGAAAAAGAGTAGATGAAGCCTTAGAGACTGTTGGTATGACAGAGTATATGAAAGACTCTCCAAACAAACTCTCAGGAGGACAAAAGCAAAGGATTGCTATTGCAGGTGTTATTGCGATGAAACCTCGCTGTATTGTCTTTGATGAATCAACAGCTATGCTTGATCCAATTGGTAGAAGACAAGTTATGACGACAATGGAAAAGCTGAATAAGGAATATGGTATTACAATTATTCATATTACACACTACATGCAAGAGGCTATTTTAGCTGACCGTATTGTGGTAATGGATCAAGGTAAAGTCATTATGGATGGTACACCAAGAGAAGTATTTAAAGAAGTTAGAACTCTTAAGGAAATCGGTTTAGATGTACCAGATACAACTTATTTAGCTTATTTATTAAAAGAAGCAGGCTTTGATATCAGTACAGAGCTTTTAACAGTGGAAGAGGTGACACAGGCAATATGTCAATTACAATAAAGAATTTAACACATGTATATAATGAAGGAATGCCTTTTGAAAAGACAGCCTTAAGTAATATTAATATAGAAATTGAAACAGGAGAATTTGTAGGCATTATTGGACATACAGGTTCAGGTAAAAGTACGCTCATTCAAATGTTCAATGGTTTATTAAAACCAACTAAAGGTGAAGTTTATATCAATCATGAAAATATTCATGGAGACAAAACAAACAAGAAAGAAATTAGACAAAAAGTAGGTCTTGTTTTCCAATATCCAGAATATCAACTTTTTGAAATGACAGTAAAAGAAGATGTGGCCTTTGGTCCAAAGAATTTAGGACTAAGCAAAGAAGAGGTAGAAGAGCGTGTGAAATATGCGCTAGATGCAGTAGGTTTAGATGAGTCATACTATGAGAAGTCACCATTTGAGTTATCAGGTGGACAAAAAAGACGTGTAGCTATTGCAGGTGTACTTGCTATGAATCCAGATACACTTATTTTAGATGAACCTACAGCAGGTTTAGACCCTAAAGGGAGAAATGAACTCTTTGAACAGTTACAAAAAATGCATAAGGAATTAGGGCTTACAATCGTTTTAATTTCTCATAGCATGGAAGATGTAGCAAGATATGTTCAAAAGTTATTTGTACTGTATAAAGGGCAAGTGGCATACCAAGGCACACCGAGGGAAGTATTTGCTCATGGTAAGAAGTTAGAAGAAATTGGACTTGCTATGCCTCAAATTCGCTACATTATGGAGGCCCTGAAGGATAAGGGAATGGATGTCACAGAAGATGTCCTTACTGTAGAAGAAGCAGCAGCTAAGCTCATTGCATACTTAAAAGTGAAAGGAGAAGCCTAATGATTAGAGATATTACAATTGGACAATACTACCCATCAGGCTCTTCGATTCATAAATTAGATCCAAGAACCAAGATTTTAATTACATTTGCTTATATTATTGGTTTATTCTTTATCAACCGTTTTATTGGTTATGTATTTGTAGCAGCATGTTTTTATGGTGTGGTAAAAGTGAGTAAAGTACCACTTAAGTTTATGTTAAAAGGCTTAAAGAGTATTATGTTTATCCTTTTATTCACAGTAGTCCTTAATGTGTTCTTCACGACTACAGGAAATGTGCTTTGGTCATGGGGATTCTTAAAGATTACAGATGAAGGTCTTGTAATTGCAGCTAAGATGGGGATTAGATTAGTGTTATTAATTGTTGGTTCATCATTATTAACGCTTACAACATCACCTATTGAGCTTACAGATGGGATTGAAAGTTTACTTTCACCATTTAGAAAAATTGGTGTACCAGCTCATGAAATTGCTATGATGATGAGTATTGCCCTCCGTTTCATTCCAATTTTATTAGAAGAAACTGATAAAATTATGAAAGCACAAATGGCTAGAGGGGCAGACTTTGAATCAGGTAACATTATTCAAAGAGCAAAAGCTTTAATTCCAATCATGGTACCACTTTTTATCTCAGCCTTCAGAAGAGCAGAAGAACTGGCTATGGCAATGGAAGCAAGATGCTACCGTGGTGGCGTAGGAAGAACGAGATTAAATAGTTTAAAGTATAAAAAGAATGATGGCATTGCATTTATTATGGGTGCTATCTTCTTAGTAGTATGTATTTTACTGTGATTCATATTGTTTGAAATAAAACATTACTTAGCTTTGAACTTAATTAAGTAAAAGAGAAAAGTTATAGAGGGGCTATTACGTAATAAGTAATGATATACTCAAAATAAAAAGAGAACGATAAAACTAGAAATTAAATGAGTTTTATCGTTCTTTTTTGTTAAGAGAGAGGTTACTTGTTATGGAAGCTACTAATAGAATCGAAGTGATTGTAACAACTTTTAATGAAATAGAATTAGAGAAACCAAAAGCACTAGATAGCCTAGATGATGCAATTACAATCAAACAAAACGTGAATAACGCTGGCATAAAGGATTTAGCAGTATTGGAATAAAAATAGTCTCTTTATGGAGTGGGAGAGAAGACTAGTGATTTTAGTTCAGAGTAAAAAAGAGATATATAGATGATTAGAAATAAAAAATAATGGCGATAATTTTAAAAAGTAATGACCTATGTATTAAAGTGTAGACTATACTTTCTAAAGGGAAAGCTGTATTCATATAGGTTGTAATAACATACAGCTTAAGGATACTAGATTAGTAAAACTTATATAGATAGTAACGATTAGTTGAAAAGTGACAAGAATCCCTTCCTCTCTTAGCTCGGCAGGAATTGACACTAGACAAGGTACTTAGATTCTTATACCATAGTATTTAGTGATATTTTGAATGGTAATATAAATACTTAGGAGGATTTAGATAGCGATGAAGAGATACAAGATGATTGTAGCTTATGATGGGACAAATTATCATGGTTTTGCAAGACAGCCAGGAGCTACAACAATTCAGGGGATGCTTGAAAAGGCAATTAGCAAGATTACACAAGAAGAGATCTTAACACTAGGAGCAGGAAGAACAGATAGAGGCGTTCATGCGATGGGACAATGTGTGACTTTTGATTCGGAAACAAAGGTTCCTGTAAATAGATTAGCTAGAGCGATTAATAGTCAATTGCCACCAGATATTGTGGTACAAAGTGTCGAAGAGGTTGACCAAGAGTTTCATCCACGATTTGGTGCAAAACGTAAAACTTATCGTTACAAGATTTTAAATACCCCAGTTCCAGATCCATTTAACTATAGATATGCTTATCATTATCCATACCCATTAGATGTAGAGAAAATGCAAGAAGCAGCTAATCGTATGGTAGGTGTACATGATTTTGCATGTTTCTGTGCATCAGGAAGTACTGTAAAAGATACAGTAAGAGAGATTTATTCAATTGAAGTTAAAAGAGAAGGAAATCTTGTTTGGGTAGATGTATGTGGAAATGGATTCCTTTATAATATGGTTCGCATTATTATTGGAACATTATTATATGTTAACGAAGGTAAGTTATCTGCAGATGACGTTTCTGCCATTATTGAAGGTAAAGATAGAACAAAAGCAGGTCCAACTGCCGAAGCACAAGGATTAATGATGCTAAATATTATTTATGAGTAAAAAATATGAGTATAAGTAAGAGTCATAGCTACGAGTAAAAGATATAAGAATGGGTAAGGCTATAGGTACGAGCAAAAGACATAAAATTTTTTTAAATAGATTTCATTAAAATAGTTTTAAAATAGAAGAAAGTTATCTACAGCTGAAATTTCAGAAATTATTCAAGTAAAAGATAGGAAAAGCCTTGTTAAGTCAATAAAGAACAAGGTTTGACAATGGCTAACATCATTTACGAATAGAAAAATAATCCACAGGAAAATGCTTGACAGCTTTTTCGCATAACTATATAATATAGGTTGTGTTAATTAGACCACTTATAAAATCCAACGGCCCCGGATTTTATATCAAAGAATAGAAGTTAACCATTTTTTATAAGATCCAAAGGAGGTACTATCAAATGAGAACAACATACATGGCAAATGCACAAAATGTTGAAAAACAATGGTATGTTATTGACGCTGAAGGTCAAACAGTAGGTAGACTTGCAAGTCAAGTAGCATCAGTATTAAGAGGGAAAAACAAACCAACATACACACCACACGTGGACTGCGGTGACAACGTAATCGTTATCAATGCAGATAAAGTTGTATTCACAGGTAAAAAATTAGATCAAAAATTATATAGAAGACACACAGGATACGCTGGTGGTTTAAGAGAAACTACAGCTCGTCAAATGATGGACACACATCCTGAGAGAGTTCTTATGCACGCTGTAAAAGGTATGCTTCCAAAAAATAGCTTAGGAAGAAAAATGCTTACAAACCTTCGTGTATATGCTGGTACAGAGCACAACCACGAAGCACAAAAACCAGTTGAATTAAAATTCTAATTACTCGGGAGGAGGAAAATTAAATGGCAACAGTTAGATACTACGGAACAGGTAGACGTAAAAGCTCAGTAGCTAGAGTATACCTTGTACCAGGAACAGGTAAAATCACAATCAACAAAAGAGATATGGACGAATACTTCGGTCTTGATACTTTAAAAGTTATCGCTCGTCAACCATTAGTATTAACAGGAACAGAAGCTAAATTCGACGTTCTTGTAAACGTATACGGTGGTGGAACAACAGGTCAAGCAGGTGCTATCCGTCACGGAATTAGCCGTGCTTTATTACAAGCAGATGCTGACTTCCGTCCAGTTCTTAAAAAAGCAGGTTTCTTAACAAGGGACCCAAGAATGAAAGAAAGAAAAAAATACGGTCTCAAAGCTGCACGTCGTGCACCACAATTCTCAAAACGTTAATTTTTTCTTTCGAAAATATTTTCTATCGAGAAGATACAAAACTCTCAGGATTATATCCTGGGAGTTTTTTTAGCTTTATAATCTAAAATGTGGTGTTAAAATATTATACTTAAACCCAAGCTTTGCCCGATATGTATTTATAGAATCATTAAAGTCTTATCATTATAGTAAGTTTATGACGAAGCTATGTTCTATAGTTGGCAAAGTTATACTGGAGAAAAGCCAAATAAGCCTATTAACATTAATGATTAATTGATATAATAATTTGGATAGACTTTGTGCTACTAGCAATAGGTAGGTATTAAAAATACTTTATTGAGATAATATGAGTACCAATATCACTAGATTATTGGATAGATCTTAAAAATATGTAGGACTTAGGATATAGGATTAAAACAAGGTAAAATTAAAGGAGGTATAAGAAAAAATGGAGTTTATAGAAATACTTAAAGTTATTTTCTTAGGCATTGTGGAAGGTATTACTGAATGGCTTCCAATTAGTAGTACAGGTCATATGTTGCTTGTAGATGAGTTTTTAAAACTGAATATGACTGAAGAATTTAAGGAAATGTTTTTTGTTGTCATTCAGTTAGGTGCAATCTTTGCTGTCGTATTATTGTTTTGGAATAAGATGTTCCCATTCCAATTTAAAGACAAGACTAAACCTGTTGTAAATACGAAAATTATCTCATTATGGTTTAAGGTTGTAGTTGCTTGTATTCCAGGAGCAGTGGTCACACTTTTATTTGATGATTACATTGAGGCGCATTTACATACGCCTATTGTGATAGCGGCTACTTTGATTATTTATGGTATTGCATTCATATGGATTGAAAATTGGAATAAAAAACGTACACCAAAAGTTAATCATTTACCAGAGGTGACTTATAAGATTGCACTTATTATAGGGCTTTTTCAGGTTCTATCTATTATTCCAGGAACATCACGTTCAGGATCTACAATTATTGGTGCACTTTTAATTGGTGTCTCTAGAGTAGTAGCAGCAGAATTTACATTCTTCTTAGCAGTACCAGTTATGTTCGGATATAGTGCTCTTAAGTTCTTAAAGTTTGGATTGAATTTTTCAGGAGCAGAGTTAATGACCTTAGGAATTGGAATGGCAGTAGCATTTCTTGTATCTGTAGTGGTCATTAAGTTCTTAATGAGCTATATCAAAAAACATGATTTCAAAGTATTTGGTTGGTATCGTATTGTACTTGGAATTGTTGTGTTACTTTATTTTGGCTTCTTTTAAGGGCAAGCTTTCTAAATTGGCTTGGGGACATGCCAATATAGCGTTTCATAACATCACACATGTAATTAGCGTTAGAGAAGCCAGTTTGCTCTGCAACTTGACCAACGGATAAATTGGTTTGTTCTAGGAGTTGGTAGGCATAGCGAAGCTTAATTCTATTTTGATATTCGCAGTAGCTTTTTCCGAGGGTATCTTTAAAGAGTCTTGAAAAGTATTCAGGAGAAATAGAAATATGAGCTGCGGTTTCTTTTAAAGAAGGATTTTCAAGGTAATTGTTTTCCATAAAACTTAGAGCCTTTAAGATAAGGGGATTAGCCTTATGAATAGCCATATCTTGGTTCGTATTGGGAATACGTTCCCTAATCATAATAGCGAGTAGATTATGGAGCATACCTTGAAGGAGTAATTCACTGAGTTCATTATAATGATTATATTCGTCGAGCATATTAGAGATAATATGCTCGATTTTTTGTTTAGAGGAAGCGGGAAAACGATGCAGCCATTTACTAAAAAGTTCTTCAAATGCCATATCTCCAATAATCTTAATAAATGGACTTGCCATCTCTTTATGAAATTTAATAACCACATTTTTATAGGTTTCTTTAGAGAGAGAAACGCCTTGATAATAAACATTGAGTGGCGTGGTACTAATATCACCCCTATGTGCATCATAGCTGGTATTTGAGGTGATAGTTCTTAGTGTACCACTTACAATGTAGTTAATTTCATATTGGGTATTACAAATACCCACTGTTTGTGTTCTATAGTCAGCAGGGCGTTCTTTGTATTTAATTTCGAAATGATAGGGGGCTTTAATTGGATCTGGCATGGCGTAAATCACTCCTTTTGAGAAACATATATCAATTTACCTCGATATTAATTCGCTAGAGGTAAAGATAATGACTTTATGTATGAATAAATCAAGTGGGAATATCAAAAAAACAGAGAAAATTTAAATAACTAGTTTTCTTATTAGAGGTAATTATACCGTACTATTGATATAATTGTCATCAAGAAAAGCATTAAGAATCAAGGCGCCATATCAATAATGCAGATAAAATGGGTAGGTGAGTAAGATGAAGTGGTTATTACATTTTTCTAAGAGATATAGCTTACATATATTAGGTGCAGCAGGAGCAAGTGTGGGAAGTGCACTAGCTCATGTATGGGCAATTGATCTATTAAAGGATTTAATTAACGATAGTTTGCAAGGGAACATGGGCAATGTTTTTATGACGCTTTTAAAAGGCGTGGTGGTGGTAAGAGTACACTCTTGAAACTACTTTATAGACATTATGAGATTACATCAGGAGAAATCTATTATAAAGGAAATGATTTTAAATCATTAAATCCAAATGATATGCGTGAAGATGTTGCCTTAATTTCACAAGATGTATATTTATTTCCAATGAGTGTAACAGATAATATTCGTATTGGTAGAGCTGATGCAACGGATGAAGAAGTAAGAGCAGCAGCCAAAATGGCAAACTGTGATGAATTTATTCAAGGGATGCCAAATGGATATGATACCATAATAGAAGAGAATGGGATGAATTTATCAGGAGGTCAAAGGCAAAGAATTTCTATTGCCAGAGCAATATTGAAACAAGCAGAGATTATTTTACTAGATGAACCCACCTCGGCACTAGACCATGAGTCAGAGTATATAGTAAATGAAGCGATTGACCACATTAGCGAAGGGAAGACGGTAGTAGTGGTGGCTCACAGACTTTCTACAATTACGAATTCAGACCAAATTATTGTAGTAGACGCAGGTAAAATCATTGAAAGAGGTAAACATGATGAACTGATGGCGTTAGATGGTGTTTATGCAGAGCTTTATAGAGCGTATATAGCAGAGGAGGTGGCATAAGTGGACAATATTAAACGACTGATTCACTATATGGGAAAATGGAAATGGAGATATAGCATTATTTTAATCATTACACTTATGATAAGCAGTATTATGGAGGTTGCTTATTCTTACATATATAAGTCTGTATTTCATGCAGTAGAATATCAGAATTATGAACAGTTTAAGATGGCACTGATGATGTGTGTCATATTTGTTGTATGCCGTTACTTTCAACCCTACATTCGTTACTTTGAAATGAAGCAGGTTAGAATGATTGTGTTTGATACTAAAATCGCTATGTTTAATAAACTCACAGCATTAAATATGCAGTATTTTGAAGAGCATCATAGTGGAGATGTTTTAAAACGACTAAATGTAGATGCAAACTCCTTGAAGGATACTTATTTTAGTCGTGTATATCAGTTATTTGTGCTAGTTTTTAGAGGAGGAGCAGCAATTTTTGCGATGCTAGTATATAGTCCAAAGCTTGCTATAATTTCTATCTTTTTCTCACTGATTTCTGTTATAGTTTCAATAAGTATTAATAAAATGATTGAGCATATGAGTATTGAGATTGCAGAAAATGTTTCTAAACTGACACAAAGATTGGTGGATTTGATTTCTGGATTCTTAGTTATTAAAATGTATCATGGCGCAAAATTAGTGACAGGTGCTTATGAGGATGAAAATAGAAAAGTGGCTCATTGTAAAATCAAATTGAACTAAATAAAAAAGTCCATAGTGACTTTTCTGTGTTAAGCTAAAGTTACCACAACAAAAACTTAACAGAAAGGATAATCACTATGGACTACCCTAATCATACTACAAATTCTTGTAAACATAAACACTTAAATTATCAGGAGCGTGTAATCATTCAAATTCGTTTAAATGATTACACGCTCCGTATAATATTGCTAAAGAACTTGAACATGCTTCTAACACTATTAGAAATGAAATTGTACGTGGGACAGTTTCTCAAATCAAGCAAGCGTAAATTAGGTACTAATATTGAAAAGCGTCCAACGAATATTTTAACTCGTGAAGAGTTTGGGCACTGGGAAATTGATACTGTTATTGGCAGAGAGGATAAAATGCTTGTATTTTATTAACTAACATTTACCAGAGGCCGTATGATGAATAAGCAAGCTCCCTAATTTGTATATCTTATTTAACTATATATAGAAAAGATATTTTTGAATTAGAAGTAAATTTATTGAACAGGACAATACTATATTGAGTGATAAATTATATGAATGGATATCTCGTAATATGTAGTAGTTAATAAGATTTTGAATATAAAACACGGAAATTCAGACTATATATTTACTTCATATGAGACATATACAATAAATATGTATAATTTTAGAAAAATTTCATTTGCTTTGGAATTATATGCAATACTTATTGATTTTATGAGTAAGAATAAAGTAAAATTAAATTTAGTCTACAGTTCAAAAATATAAATATAATCATTTAATAAGTAGAATAGTAAAATGCTTTCAAGATTAATGTACATAGGGGGATTATTATGGAACAAGAAAAGAAGCGATTAAATGGGAGGCAAAAGAAAAGATTATTGCGTACCTTTTTAATTGCAGCGGGTGTTACTTTTGCTTTATGTGCAATTGTAATAATAGCGGGAATTGTCATTTATAATAATACGTTAGCAGCTGATTCAGTTAGTGAGGTTGTTAATATTGAGCTGACTGAAGAGGAAGAAATTTTTGAAGAAGAAAAAGAAGAAGTAAGTGAACTGAATAAGACGATTGCTGTATTTGGTGTAGATGAAGATGAAATTAGAACAGATGTAATCTTTGTTGTTAACTTTAATACAATGACGAATAAAGTAAAAGTTGTATCAATTCCTCGTGATACAAAGGTTAATTGGTCAGATAAGCAAAAAAGAGCATACAATCAGTTAACAGGATACTCAATTGGTGTATCTAAAATTAACGAGATGTCTTCTTATGGTAGAATTAATAAAAATATAGGGAATATCCGTGATTTTACAATCGATGAGATTGAAAATATCCTTAAAGTAAGTGTAGACAATTATGTTGTTATAAATTTAGAAGCATTTAGAGAAATTGTGGATGCGATTGGCGGGGTAGATATGTATGTACCTCAAAATATGTACTATGTAGATAACTGCCAAGGATTATATATTAATCTAAAAGAAGGACAACAACATTTAGATGGTGACGCTGCCGAAGGATTAGTTCGTTTTAGACAGTATGCACGTGGAGATGAAGATCGTGTAGGGGTGCAACAAATTTTCTTAAAAGCAGTGGCCGAGAAAGTAATGAGCCAAAGTGTTTCTAGCTTAGCAGGGATTGCAACAAAGTTATTCCCATATGTAAAAACAGATGTGAAATTAAATGAAGTGTTAGATTATCTGGATTTGTTAAATCAATTTAATCTAGAAAACTTAACATTCTATACAGTGCCTGGTTATGGAGCTTATGAAGGTAAAATATCTTACTACTATATTGATGATAATGCACTAGAGGATATGATTAAAGAGGTATTCTTAGATACCACAGTAGCAGGAGAAGATCCAGAAGAGGGAGACTCATCTGATACTAAGAATGAAGAGGAAGAGATCATCATAGATAAAAGTGTAGAGATTGCTGTATATAACGCTGCAGGTGTAAAAGGTATTGCAGGTCGTATGAAAGATACACTTCAAAGTGTAGGATATACTGTAAAGAAAGTAGCTAACTATGATGAAACAGATTTAAGTGAGAGCATTATCTATACTAAAGATAAAGCTAAAGCAGCTCAATTTTTACAATATGTAAAGGGAGCAGATATTGTTGAAGATTCTTCTATTACATATGATATTGAGATTATTATAGGTAGTGAATCGGTTGAAGACTAGATGGAGCAGTATATAGTATTTAAATAAAATAACTGGATAAATAGTTTAAATGTAAAAATAGGAATGATGCATGTTTGACACCATTCCTATTTTTTATGAATAGTAATTTAGATATATAGATAAACTAGAGTAATCCACCATCTACTGTAAGAATTTGCCCTGTGACATAAGAGGCAGCAGGAGAAGCAAGATATAAGCAAGTGTTTGCGATATCTTCTGTTTGACCTGTGCGACATAATGGAATCTCTTCTACAAAGGCGGCTTTTTCTTCCTCACTATAGCAGCTGGTCATATCTGTATCAATCCAGCCACATGCAACAGCATTGACGCGGATATTAGATGGACCTAATTCTTTGGCAAGACTTTTAGTTAAGCCATTAATAGCAGCTTTGCTTGTAGAATAAGCTACTTCACAAGATGCACCTACATTTCCCCAGATAGAGGTAATATTAATAATAGTCCCCTGGTGCTTGCTAATCATAGAAGGTGTACCAAGATAACAACAATTATAGACTGAATTTAAGTTAATATTTAATATTTTACTCCACAATTCGGGTATGGTATCTGTGAATAAACCAACATGACTAATCCCTGCATTGTTGATAATTATGGAAGGTAAATCACCAAACTCAGATTGGATATGATGAAACAAAGCTTTCGTTGTGTCAAAATCTGATAAATCACCAAAGAAATGAGTAGTTGTAAATCCTTCATTCACAAATTCAGTATAGGTATTGATAAGACGTTCCTCAGAGGTAGCAGCATTGAGCACAACCTTAGCACCTTTTTTGGCAAAGGCATAGGCAATAGCTTTACCAATTCCTCTTGAAGAACCTGTCACAAGTACAATTTCATTTTGATACATATCTATTCCTCCCAACAAGTTCATTCTATATTCAATAGGTTAACGTTTATTAAGTTAGACATTATAATCCTATCCCATATTTTAAATAAGAAAGATTTTATTTTTCTTCCCCTCGTAAATAAGCAATCTCTTCTTTGTAGAGATTTGTCTTCTTATCAAGCCATGGTGTTTCTAAAATAATAGGTTTACCTTCGGCTACTGGATGATGTACGAGTTTATAAAGGGCTTCTTTGCCAATATGATCTTTACCTTTTGGATTATCTTCTAGGGCACCTAGGTTGGCATGACGGTCTTTTTTAGCACCTCTAGGATTGAGAGAACCATTTACATGGAATACCTTTAAGCGGTCTAGGCCAATAATACGATCAAACTCAGCAAAGACTTCATCTAGATTTTCTACGATATCATAGCCACTATCATGAACGTGACAAGTGTCAAAGCAAATCCCAATCTTATCTTTTAATTCTACTCGGTCAATAATATCACGTAATTCCTCAAAGCTACGTCCGATTTCTTTTCCTTTACCAGCCATTGTTTCTAAGCAGATGATTGGCTTAGTTTCTGGTGTAAGGACTTCGTTTAATGCAGCAGCAATTCTTTCCACGCCATATTCATAGGTTTTATCTGTAAAAGAACCTGGGTGAAGTACAAGGTAGTTAGAGCCAATAGCTTCTGTTCTTTCTAATTCTAATGCTAGGAATTCCTTACCTAAGTTATAAGTTTCTTCCTTATAAGAAGCAAGATTAATAATGTATGGTGCATGGATGACGATATCGCTAAGCCCATGCGCTTTCATAAAGGCTTGACCTTCTTTAATTTTTAAGTTTTCTAATGGTGAGCGTTTGGTATTTTGTGGAGCACCTGTATAAATCATAAAGGTAGAGGCACCATAAGAGTAAGCCTCCTTTGCAGCACCCAATAAACCACCGCTAATTGAAACATGTGAGCCAATTTTTAGCATATATAAGTCCTTTCCAATTAATCAGCCAAATATTCTCGTATAACACTAATCCTAATTATATAGTGTATTAAAAATATCAGCTTAAGTTATATAGCACATTTCTAATGCAAGCTTAAGTTATATAACATATTAAAAGTACAGCTTTATAAATTATACAATAAAAAATCTGAAGTTAAGCTATATAACTAGTTTAAAATACAATGTTCTTGTACTACATACATTATATTACAGTATTGTAAGAGAAAAATGGCAGAAATTATTTTTAAAATACATATCCTATATTATAATGGACATGTTAGGCATATTTTACTACAATATAAATTGTATTGACATGAAAATGTGTAAATATAAGGGAAATGTAGTATAATAAATAAATTGCCCATACAAAAAGATAAAGAATGTTGGTGAGGAAATAAAACATCTTTATAGGAGAACACAAAAATGAGTCAACAAAAAAAATTAAAGAAAAAGCAAAAGAAAACGCTAGCCCAAATCTTTGTTAGAACGGTAGCGATTACTTTTGCAGTATTAGTTGTAGCAGTTGGGGGATTTGCCTATGTATACCAACAAAATTTCTATAATGGAGATACAGGCCCAATCTTTGCTAAAAAAGAGAAAGACCCAATTAACAAGACACTAGCAGTATTTGGCGTAGATGAAGATGGTGTGAGAACTGATGTTATTTTCGTATTAAATTATAATAGTGAAACTGACAAGATGCGTATTATTTCTGTGCCAAGAGATACAAGAGTAGAATGGACAGATTCTCAACAAGAATTGGTACAAGAGCTCAAAGGGTACAACATCTCTATATCTAAGTTAAATGAAATGACAAGCTATGGTAGCATGGACAAGATTCGTGAACTAACAATTGCTTATCTAGAGGATACGTTAGATTTACAAATTGATAACTATGTTATTGTTACTTTAGATGCCTTTAAAAAAATTGTAGATGCCATTGGTGGGGTTGAAGTAGATGTACCAGCATTAGATGGTAATGGACTTCACTACGATGATAACTATCAAGACCTTCATATCCATTTAGATCCAGGAGTGCAAACACTAAATGGGGAAGAAGCAGAAGGATTAGTAAGATATAGAAAAGGTTATGCAGAAGGTGATGTAGGCCGTATCAAGACCCAACAGCTTTTCTTAGATGCCTTTGCTAAAAAAGTAACAAGTCCAAGTATTATTACTAAAATACCAAATATCATTAATGCAGTAAGTGAATCTGTTACAACAGACATTAAGCTCTCAGAAATCAAGGATTATTTACCATATCTAAGCTCAATGACAGCAGAGAATTTAACCTTTAATATTGTGCCAGGTGAAGGACAATATATTGGTGGTAAGTCTTACTATGTTATTGATGAAGAGGCACTTCCATTATTCTTGGAAGAAGTATTTAATGAGAATGTAGAAGAAGAACCTAAAGAGGTTGTCATTGATAAAACCGTTTCAATTGAAGTACTTAACTCAACATCTACAAAAGGTGTAGCGGGGAAAGCACGAGAAGAACTAGAAACTGAAGGCTATAGTGTAAACGAAATAGGAAATTATACATTAGATACATTAAATAGGACAATTGTATATGTAAAAGATGAGACTTTAGGACAACAGTTCTTAAACTATTATCCAGGAGCACTTATTAAGGTAGACACAAATATAACTTATGATATTTGTATTGTTTTAGGAAATGATGCAATTGAGTAACGTATAGCTTATATATAAGCATACAGGGGGGACACAAATGAATAAAATGAGTAAGAAGTTAGTGATTGCCAGCCTATTATTAGGTATGAGTTTTGTAAGGCCAGCTTATGGTTCTGTTTTACATTCACTTAAAACAGAACAAATTGTTACAAAGGGCGCAACGCATATTGCGGAAAAGCTTCTGATGGACGACGGCTGGAGAAATATTAATGTCTTAAAAATTGATTTAAGCGATAGTAATATTCTGGTGGCACCTATAGAATCTGCTACAGGGCTTCAAAGACAGACTATCCTTCAAATGGTACAAGATAGCGGTGCTCTAGCAGGGGTTAATGCAGACTATTTTGATATGAGTTCGAATAGCTCACCAAGCTTAGGGATGCTTATTGAAGATGGTAGTTTAAGTCATGGCTACAATAGTAATTATTCTACATTGGGTATTAATAAAAATATGGCAACCTTTATGATTAATCAAAGTAATACTCCTTCTATGGAGTATTATGGGGTTGCAATTCGATTAACTTCTAATGGCACGTTTATAGGAGGAGCAGGGACAAAGAATATTGTGCCTAATAGTGTAACAAGACCAATTGTTGTAGACAAAACCTATTATCAAACTACGAATAATATTGTTACAAAACATCCAACTTTATATACACTTGTAGTAGAAAATGATATGGTAACATATCAATCAAAAGCAGGTGAAAGTGTTGTGATTCCAGACCATGGCTATGTCATTATGGTACCAGAATCGATAGCGAATGAATATTATACAAAGCTTAGAGTGGGAACACCTGTCATGGCAGAAGAGGTTCTTTATTTGAATAATGGTGTGACAACAGCCGTATCTAATATGAAATTAGGTATTGGCGGAAGTGGAATCATTATGAAAAACGGAGCAGCTTATACTGGTTCGGCACATGCAGTAACACCAAATGCAAATGTAGCAAGAACAGTAGTTGCAACAGTTAAAGATAGCAATGAAATTTTATTAGTAACTGTAGATAAAGGCAGTGGATACATAGGAATCAATCAAACAGAGCTTATTGAAGTTTTAAAACGCTATAATGTAAAAGATGCAATGTATTTAGATGGTGGTGGTTCAACAACTTTTGTTGCTAGAAACGAAGGTTCATTTTCACCAATTTTGCAGAATAAGCCATCAAATGGGTCTCAAAGAAAAGTCATCAATGGGATTGGTGTCTTTACAACTTCACAAACAGGTAACTTAACAAACTTACTCGTCACCCCAAATACAACAAGAACATTTGTTGGTGAAAGTATTAGCTTTACATTTAAAGGAACAGATGAGAATCATAATCCCGTTGTAGTGGATTCAAATAACATTACTTATAGTGTGGCCAATGGACAAGGGAATTTCTCGGGAAATAATTTTACACCAACATCATCAGGAAAGATGCTTATTATTGCGAATTGTAATGGAATAGAAACAGCAGTAGAAATCAATGTGTCAGATAAGCCAACAGGCTTACGTATTGAACCAAATTTAATTCAAGTTGGTGTAGGTGCACAAAAGACAATTCAAGTTTATGGTATAGATAAAGATGGTTATCAGATTCCAATTAATAGTAATAATATTGCTTGGACAAGTGACAATAGTGCAATCCAAGTAGCCAATAATACAGTAAGTGCTAGTAATTCAACTTTAGGTAGAATTATAGCAACTTATAATGGTATAACAGGTAAGGCAGGTGTTATTGGAGGAAATGCCACAGTAGCAATAGAGTCTTTAGAAAATAATTCAGGTACGTGGCTAGGAGATACAACAACAGTGACAGGTGAGGTATTTCCATGTAACAAGCCGGTATACCATGGACAAAAGTCTTTAAAAATGACTTATACTTTTAAGGCATCTAATAATAAACAAGCAGCATACACCGTATTTAATACACCAATTGCTATTACTCAAGATGCAAAGAGCATCAATATGTGGCTTTATGGTAAAAAGCAAGGTCATACAGCCCAGTTAGAAGTAGTAGACAGTAATGGCAAGACATATTACCTAAAACTGACTGATAGTATAGACTTTGAAGGATGGAAATATGTAAGTGCCAGTATACCAGAAGAAATGGTATTACCAGCGAAAGTAACTAAATTCTGTATGAGTGCTAATACAGTAGGTCAAGACATTAAAACAGCTGTTTATTTAGACCATCTCTCAATTACTAGAGGTTTCAGAAATGAAGCAGGTATTTCAGCAAGAGCAGACTATTTATTTGATTCGTTATATAAAGAAAGCTTACAAGGGCCAATTGGGAATCAATATATTGTAAATGTAGTAGGACCAACAAAGGCTGAGGGCGTGACATTAGGTAATGAAGGTATAAGTAAGGTTAGCAAGATTTTATCTAATGGAGCAAGCTTAGTACTCAAGGCTTCATCTAGAAATAGTGACGTAAACCTAGGATGCACACAGTATACGTATACTAATTCATATCAAGCAGGCGACTATAATACAACGAAATTCATTATGGTAGGAACAGGATCAGGTGGCATTAGAGCAACAGATACAAAAGGATGGACTTATTTGAAAAACTCTATTGCAGCTAGTAGTTCAGCTAAAAATATCATTATTGTAACCAGTCTTAATCCATTGACACAGTTTAAAGATACATTAGAAGGACAAGCTTTCCACGATTATTTAAAAGAAGTAAAGGAAGCAACAGGACAAAATATATTTGTAGTTTATGCAGGGGGCACACAGCCAGAAGTAAGCATAGAAGATGGCATTAGATACATAAGAACTAATGGTATAAATACAGCAACAAATAATTATGAAGATGGTTCCTTTGTTAAATTTAAAGTCGATGGTAATGCAGTGTACTATACATTAGAGAAATTTAAATAAATATTAAATGTATTAGGAGATATACTATGAATAAAAAGTTAAAGATAGCATTGACGGTAGCAGTATTATCAGTAACATCACTTTATGCAACAGATATCAAAATTGGCACGGAATCTGATCCACTAGTAACAAAAAGCTATGTGGATAAGAAGATTGCAGATATTGCAGCAGGTGGGACAGACGTTGATTTTGATGCTGTTATTGCTGCACAAGAAAAATTAATTATTGAGTTATCCAATAAAGTTGCTGCATTAGAAGAGGCACAAGGTGGTTACAAAATTGCCACAGTGCAAGCAGGACAAACAATTTTGGGTAAACAAGGTTCAGAAATTATTATTCGTTCAGGAGAAGGCACTATTGTTGCTTCAGCAGGTGGTGGTGTTCAAGATGTAACAGATGGTGTGGATTTAGCAGGTGGAACAAAAGCACCAAATAATAATTTACTTATTGTACCAAGAGAAGATGGTAGAGGTATCTTAGCTACTAGAACTATGGTAGTAATGGTAAGAGGCGGATATACTATCTTATAAATAGGTAAAAATATACGGAGGAAAACATGAAGAAACAAATCAAAATCCTGATTTATACGATTATGGTTATTTCACTCATCACATGTGGTTTTGTAGGATTCCAAAGAATCCAAGTAGAAAACAACTATGATCAAGTAGGGATTGCCATTAAGTACAGTGATATACTTAGAATATCAATTGAGCAAGAAAAAACGGTTGAAGAAGTACTTGCGCATTACAAAGAATTAGGTGTAACAAATATCCTTGTTAAGGAGACGACAGTTGCATCTGTATCAGATAAAGACTACACAAATTACAAGAACTTAGGCGAAGTTTCACTGGTAGAGGGCTATATTTTAAGATTTAATTATCCACAAGAAAAAGAGATTAAGCCAGATATGCGCTATATTGTTTCTGATAACCCAGCAGTGATAAAAAATATTGTTGATACATTTGCACTTAAAGGAATTGAACTTGAAGGTTATCAGGTAGATGATATTTATTTCCTTGAAATTGGAGATGCCGGTGCAGCACTTACTGGAATGGGTTTAGGATTTGATGTAGCAGCTCTAAATAAGGCAGCAGATATGGGCTTCAATATTTCGTTGCAGCTTAAATCTTGGCAAGACCCGACTGAAGAATCAGTTGAAGCATTGATAGAAAATATTTCAGCAATCAAAAATGTAGATACAATTTATTTTGCTGATGCCAATGTTACAGCACCTACAAGTCAAGCATTCCAAGAATATATTGAGAAACATCAATTAGGATTTATTGAATTTACAACAACCAAACAAAAAGGCTTTGAAACTTTAGCAAATGCAACAAGTGATGGTAGAAAAGATTACAAAGTTGTAAGATTGCACACACTTGAAGATCCTAAAGTAGAGACAATGTCAGTAGATGATATAATAGATCGTTATGACCTTGCATTAGAAGAAAGAAATAATAGAGTCTTCTTATTTAAATTAGGTACAACAGCAGAGCCAGAGGCAGCAATTGCTACTTATGATGAAAGTATTACCAGATTTATTGAGACGGCCGAGGCAGCAGGATATACCATTTCAAACAATATCCCAGATTATAACCTACCAACTTATCCAGTATGGGTATCATTAGTAGCAGGGCTTGCATCTGTTATGGTATTTATTCTCTTTATGCAAGCTTTAGGCTTTGCAAAGACAGGCATTACACTTGGGATTTTAGGAACACTAGGATATGCTTTATTGTTACTAAAAGGCTACGTAAACTTAGGTTGTCAGCTTATGGCATTATTCGGTAGTGTGATGTTCCCAACTTATGCGATTATCAAAGTAGTAGATGATGAAGAAAAGAATATTAAAGATACAATCTTAGCATTCTTAAAAATTTGCCTCATTTCCTTCGGTGGGGTTTTAACCATTATCGGATGTCTTTCAAAAACAAACTTTGCGATAGGTCTTGATGTGTTTATGGGTGTAAAAGCAGCAGTGGTATTACCAATTGCTTTAGTTTTATTCTATTATATCTTTACAGCTCATAGATTCGATTTTAGATATTATAAAGGGCTATTAGATAAAAAGATTAGTTATGGCTCATTAATTCTTATTGGAGTTTTAGCAGTTGCGCTATTTGTCTATGTAAGTAGAACAGGGAACACAGGTACAGCAACTGACTTAGAAAGAGGATTTAGACAGTTCCTAGATAATCTATTAGGGGTTAGACCAAGAACAAAAGAATTCTTAATTAGTTATCCAATCTTACTTGCATTACTTTACTATGGATATAAAGAAAAATATATCATTGCTATTATTTTTGCAGTTATTGGACCAATATCATTAGTTAATACTTATGCACACATTCACACACCAGTTGTGATTTCATTAATCAGAAGTGCATATGGAATTCTTTTCGGTATTATTATTGGTTTAATATTTATTGGGGCTATTAAATTATTAGTCAAGGTGATTCAAAAATGTCAAACACAACTAAAATAGTTTTATCAGGTTATTACGGATTTGATAACATTGGAGATGAAGCAGTACTTTACTCGATTCTTTCTACATTAAGAAGAGAGCTTAAAGATATTGAAGTCACAGTATTATCCAATAAACCAGATAAAACAAAAGCATTATACGGTGTAAACAGTGTGAACCGTTGGAATATAAAAGAAGTAACAAAAGTCATTAAAGAAAGCGATATGCTGATTAGTGGTGGTGGGAGTTTATTACAAGATGTCACAAGTAGTAAAACTGTTCCTTACTACTTAGCAATTGTGAAGATTGCACAACTCTTTAGAAAGAAAGTAGTCTTTTACTCACAAGGTATTGGCCCAGTTAACAAAGGCTTTAGCAGATGGCTAATCAAAGCCGTTGTTAACAAAGTAGATGGGATCTATGTAAGAGATGAAGCATCTAAAGCATTACTAGAAACAATCGGTATTAAGAAACCAGTTGGTTCAGCACTTGACCCAGTCCTTGGAATCGAAGTACCAACAGGTCACAAACAAACGATGCAAACAGTAGGTGTTTATATCAGACCATGGATCGATGAAGCACATGACCAAAACTTAATAAGTAGCATGATACCAGGTTTATGCTACTTATTAGAAAAAGGCTATAGCCTATGCTTTATCCCAATGCACTACGAGCAAGATAGAGAAATTGCAAACACACTTGCCAAAGCAGTGAAAAAAGCAGCACTAGAAAGTGGCAAGCTAGAAAAAGCAGAGCTTGATAGAAAACTTGAAGTAGTAGATAAAATGCTATCTATCCAAGAAGTGATGGTATATACATCTAGCTTTGAAATGGTTATTGGTATGAGACTTCACAGCTTAATTATGGCAGCAGCAAGTAAAGTACCAGTTATAGCACTTTCATATGACCCTAAAGTCACTCAGTTTATGAAAGAAATGGAGCTTGATTATTGTTTAAATACAACAGAGCTTACAGAACAAAACTTCCTAGCTGAGGTACAAAAAGTAGAAGAAGGTAAAGCAGAACAAGTAGAACACTTAAATAAAGTGTTAGAACGTAAAAAAGAAAGAATCTATTTACCAGTAACTCGTATCAAGGAACTGATTTAATAGAATAAGAAATATAAGCTTGAATCAATTAATGCTATAATAGATAAGTATTTTATAGATCTACTTTTTAAGAATGATATATATCAAAACATTAGAGATTAATGTCAATCAACAAATAATGATTATACTAAATCAGTTATTTGTTGGTTAAATAAGATAAAATGAAAAAGGGGGATGTTACGTACAGAGCAACATACAAGAAAGACTTTAAATGAAGGGACTTGTATAAATGCTTGTGTAACATCCTCTTTCATATGTAGGAGGATATTATGAAAAAAACAGTCGATGTACTTGGCGTATCTATATCAAATGTAACAATGGCAGAAGCTACACAGAAGGTAAGAGAATTTGTAAAATCAGATTCATTCCACAGCATTTACACACCAAACCCAGAAATCGTAATGCTTGCAAAACAAGACCCAGAGTTTCACCAAATCTTAGAAGAAGCAGACCTTGTTGTACCAGACGGTATTGGTGTGGTTATTGCATCTAAAATCAAAAAGAACCCATTACCAGAGAGAGTAGCTGGATATGATCTTGTACAAAATACAATGAAAGACGCTGTAAAAGAAGGCTACAAATATTATTTCTTCGGAAGTAAACCAGGGACAAGTGAAGCAGCAGCAGAGAAAATGAGAGAAACTTACCCAGGTATTCAAATCGTAGGAACAAGAAATGGTTACTTCAAACCAGAAGATGAAGCAGAAATTATTGCAGATATCAATAACTCAGGTGCCAATATCCTTTTAGTAGCACTTGGTGCACCAAAGCAAGAAAAATGGATTGAGGCCAACAAACATCTTATGCCAAATGTAAGAGTAGCAGTAGGTGTAGGTGGAAGCTTAGACGTAATGTCTGGTAATGTAAAAAGAGCTCCAGAGACTTTCCAAAAGTTAGGCCTTGAGTGGTTCTATAGATTATTAAAAGAGCCAACACGTTTCAAACGTATGTTAGTTTTACCTAAGTTCCTTGTAAAAGTTATTTTTTATAAAGGATAAATAGATATAAATAAAGCCCTTATACGAAGCAATTTTTGTATAAGGGCTTTATTTATAGAGAAAAGCATTTATAAATATAGAATAGATTGGTATCAAGGAGTGAACCTAAATAAAAAGTCAACCTGTCTAAAAGAACAATCTATATAGATGATATGGTCTATAAAAACATTAAACTTATACAAAGATTAAAATAAATAACTAAGAAAAGAAGACATATAGCTACATTTTGAACTAAAAAAACAAGCTAAATCCTAAATTATGTAAATCTATATAAATGTATCTAAAAAACGCTCCCTATAAATTGGGCAGTTTATAACTAGAAATAACTAAATGAAATGATATGATATGAGAATTATCAGTCGTT
Source organism: Cellulosilyticum sp. (assembly GCA_017941635.1). Classification (GTDB taxonomy): domain Bacteria; phylum Bacillota; class Clostridia; order Lachnospirales; family Cellulosilyticaceae; genus Cellulosilyticum. The sequence continues at coordinate 5,949 of JAGAVZ010000244.1, read as the reverse complement.
TATAACTAATTGCTAAAATGGTATAAATGATTTTATAAAAATAGCCAATAGCAATAAGTCTGAAAAATATAGTATAGTAAGGTAAGTCCAATGACATGTGAATTTATCCAAACCTAAGGGGGAAATCATAATGGCAAGTTTAAAATTAAAAAATGTAGAAAAACGTTATTCAAACGGCTTCGTAGCAGTTAAAGACTTTAACTTAGACATAGCAGATAAAGAATTTATTATTTTCGTAGGACCATCTGGTTGTGGTAAATCTACAACTCTTCGTATGATTGCTGGTCTTGAAGAAATCAGTGGTGGAGAATTATGGATTGGTGACAAACTTTGTAACGATGTTGCACCAAAAGATCGTGATATCGCGATGGTATTCCAAAACTATGCTTTATACCCACACATGACAGTATATGATAACATGGCTTTCGGTTTAAAACTTCGTAAAACTCCAAAAGAAGAAATCGACCGTCGTGTACGTGAAGCAGCTAAAATCCTTGACATCGATCAATGCTTAGATCGTAAACCAAAAGCTTTATCAGGTGGTCAAAGACAACGTGTTGCTATGGGTCGTGCAATCGTTCGTGAACCAAAAGTATTCCTTATGGACGAACCTTTATCAAACCTTGATGCTAAACTTCGTGTACAAATGAGAACAGAAATCTCTAAAATGCACCACAGATTACAAACAACATTCATCTACGTAACTCATGACCAAATCGAGGCTATGACACTTGGTACAAGAATCGTTGTTCTTAAAGATGGTGTTATCCAACAAGTAGATACACCAGCTAACTTATACTCTAAGCCACAAAACTTATTCGTTGCTGGATTCATCGGTTCACCACAAATGAACATGATCGAAGCTAAAATTGCTAAAAAAGGCGACGATGTATTCGTTACATTTGGTAGCGTAGAAATCAAATTAACAAAAGAAAAAGCAGACAAAGTTGTTGCTGGTGGTTATGTAGGTAAAGAAGTAATCCTTGGTATTCGTCCAGAACACATCTGTGAACCATCTTCATTATTCGAAGAACAAAAACCATACTTTGTAACAGCTAATGCTACTGTAGAAGTAGTTGAAATGCTTGGTGCAGAGAAAAACTTCTTCATGGTTTGTGAAGGAAACAACATCACAGGTCGTTTTGATACATCTTGTACAGCAGGTCCAGATGATAAAGTACAAATCGCTATGGACATTACAAAAATTCATATCTTCGATCCAGAAACTCAACAAACAATTACAAACTAATTAACACGTACAAATTGGTAGTGTAAATCAGTTAGTACATAGTTGTTGTGTCATTCAATCGAATAGCATATAAAGAAAAAGGAAACTCAGTTTTGGGTTTCCTTTTTTAGTATATTAAAGATAAGGTGATGTGAGTGAGTATGAATAAATATGAAGTAAAATTTTTTACAGCATTTAAGTAATAAATCCGATTTAGTTAATATAGATGAATAAGTTATTAAATATAAAAGTACATGTGTATAAAATGTTTAAGATGAGAGGAAGTATTTATGGTATACTTATATATAAATAAAAACATATAAATAAAATTAGAAAAAGTAAAAATAGGCATATAAATTGTTGATTTTAATTATTTTTCCTAGACAAATAACGAGATAAAACTTTTTTTTTATCCATAAATAGGATAAAATAATAGTAAAGATATTGGCATTATATATGAAAGAGAATTTACTAAACAAATAGGGAGCTGATATACATATGATATCTAATCAAATTTTACAAAATACCATTGATGGTTTAAAAAATATTACAAGAAGAGAATTCTGCGTATTAGATGCAGAATCAAAGATTGTTGTTACAACAGACGGAAATGCAACAGGTAAATACTTACCTCAAGTAGAGGCGTTTATTAACTCTCAGGCAGATAGCCAAGAGATGCAAGGCTCTCATTATTTTAAGATTTTTGATGAATACCTTGTTGAGTATGTTCTTTCAGTAAGTGGAACAGATGATGAAGCTTATAAATTAGGTAAGCTTGCATCTTTCCAAATTAAAGGACTTTTAGTAGCATACAAAGAGCGCTTTGATAAAGATAACTTCATTAAGAATCTTTTATTAGATAACTTATTACTAGTTGATATTTATACAAGAGCTAAAAAGTTACACATCAAAAATAATGTACAACGTATTGTTTATTTAATTGAATGTGAAGAAAAGAAAGATAGTAGCTTACCAGATATTCTTAGAAATATCTTCCCAGATAAAACTAGAGATTTTGTTACAGCAGTTGATGAGAAAAACATTATCTTAGTTAAGGAAATCGCGGGTGAAGGTCAGCAAGACATTGAAAGTTATGCAAAAATGATATATGATACTTTAAGTGCTGAAGCGATGAGCAAAGTGTATGTGGCAGTAGGGGCACCAGTTAATGACCTAAAAGATGTATCAAACTCTTATAAAGAAGCTAATATGGCTTTAGAAGTAGGAAAAATCTTTAATGTAGATGGCCACATTTCACATTACTCTAAGCTTGGAATTGGTAGAATCATTTATCAATTACCACTTTCTCTATGTAAGTTATTTATTAAAGAAGTATTAAAAGATAAACGTGTAGATAGCTTTGATGAAGAAACATTAATGACTGTAAACAAATTCTTTGAAAACAGCCTAAATGTATCTGAAACATCAAGACAGCTTTATATACATAGGAATACTCTTGTTTATCGTTTAGATAAGCTGTTAAAGACAACTGGACTAGATCTCCGTAAATTTGATGATGCAATCATCTTCAAGATTACAATTATGGTCAGCCAATATATGGACTACATGGAAAAGCAGAGCCAAAATCGTATGTAGAAATAGGGGATGGCAATGATTGAGTTACATGGTGTTTCAAAAGTATACTCGAATGGAGCAATAGGCCTTAATAACGTGAATTTAAAAATAGAGAAGGGAGAATTTGTCTTTATTACTGGGAATAGTGGTTCAGGCAAATCCACTCTTTTGAAAATGCTCTATAAGGAAATTGATCCAGATCATGGTAAGATTATTATTAATAACAAAGACATTACCAAAATGAAAAAAAGACAGATACCATATCTAAGAAGAGATTTAGGGATGGTATTTCAAGACTTTAGGTTATTACCTAATAAGACAGTTTATGAAAATGTAGCTTTTGCTATGGAAATCGTAGGTGCAAATTCTAGAGAGATTAGAAAGAATGTACCCATTGTACTCGGATTAGTTGGATTATCTAGAAAAGCACGTTGTTATCCAAATGAACTTTCTGGTGGAGAACAACAAAGAACGGCTTTGGCTAGAGCAATCGTTAACAACAATCCAATTCTAATTGCAGATGAGCCAACAGGAAATCTTGATCCATCCACTTCGTGGGAAATTATGAGCTGTTTACAAGATATCAATAAACGTGGTGTAACCATTATTATGGCGACACATGAAAGAGAGATTGTTAATACTCTTAAAAAGCGTGTTATTGAAATATCAAGTGGACAAATCAGTAAAGATGTCAACGAAGGAGGTTATGATGATGAAATTGAGTACTCTCAAGTATTTATTTAAAGAGGGTATATTAGGCATCTGGAGAAATAGAACAATGGCAATTGCCTCTATAGGGACAATTATTCTTTGTTTATTAATTTTAGGTATGTCTTATGGTATTGGAACTAATATAGACTATCTTATTGAACAGATTGAAGAAAAATTTGGTGTAACAGCCTATATAGATGAAGGTCTCTCTGAAGAAGCAATTACTCAGCTACAAACAAAAATAGAAAGTATGAGTGATGTAGAAGAAGTCATTTATATATCTAAGGATGATGCACTCCAAAGTTTTAGTGAAGACAATGGAGACCAAAGTTTATTTGAGATGTTTAAGGAAGATAATCCATTACCAGCATCATTTGAAATAACTACAGCTAATATTTCAGGTCAAGCAGAATTTGTAGAAGCTCTAAATAGCTTAGAAGGTATTGATGAGACAGTCTATTTCCAAAATGAAACAGCATCTTTTATGCACCTTAGACAGACTGTTAATTCTGTATGCTTTGGAATGTTAGTGATTTTAATAGTAGTTGGCTTAATGCTTATGTCCAACACCATTAAGTTAACTATATATGTAAGAAAACGTGAAATTAATATTATGAAATATGTGGGTGCAACAAATAGCTTTATTCAAGTACCTTTTTTAATAGAAGGAATGTTAATTGGATTTTTAGGTGCAGTCATTTCTATGTTAATCATTACAGGAGTATATGATTGGATTTTACAAAAGACAGTAACGATGACAGGTGTTTTAAGCGGACTTAGTTTAGTACCAACAGCTCAGATTACACAGACACTCCTTCCAATATATCTAGGATTAGGAATTGGAATTGGATTAATCGGTAGTGCCTTTGCAATCCACAAACACTTAGATGTATAGGAGAAACGTATGAAAAAGAAAATCACACTATTATTAGTTGTGCTCTTAACATTTATTCCTGTCAATGCTTCAACTATTAAAGATAAGAAAAATGAATTAAGTAGTACCCAGAAAGATATTGAAAGCAAACAAGAAGCAGTAAATGCAAACAAAGAGAAACAAACTGATATTCAAGAACAAATTAAACAAGTGGATTTAAAGATTGTTGAAATTCAAGAAAATATAAAAGAAATTGGGAAACAGCTAGAAGAGAAAAAAAATCAGATATCAGAAAGTCAAGTAAAATTAAAAGAAGCCAATGTCAAAAAAGATGAGCAATACGAAGCGACTAAAGCTAGAATGGTTCAGATGTATAAAAACCAAAAGATTGGATATATGCAGGTTGTTTTCTCATCAGGTAGTTTTTGGGATGCAATGAATAGAGTAGAGTATGTAAAACGTATTTCTCAAAAAGATAATAATATCTTAGATGAATACCAATTACAGATTCAAACAATTGAAGAGCAGAAAAGAATTATTGAAGAAGAGAAAAGTGAATTAGATACGCTTCAAAAAGCTGAGATTGCCAAAAATAATGAAATGGAGCAAGCCAAAGCAGAGAAAGAATCTGCTTTCAAAAGGCTTGCACAGGAAGAGACAAATCTTCAATCAGAAATTGAAGGTCTTGAAGCCATTTCAGCAAATTTAAAAAAAGAAATTCAAAAATTAGAAGAAGAAGCTAAGAAACAAGCAGCGGCAGCTAATAAGCCAAGTATTCCATCTCAGTATGTGGGTGGTACATTTATGTGGCCAGTACCTGGTTATTATCGTGTGAGTTCTGATTATGGACCAAGAACGAGTCCAATCTTTGGAAAGACAGAATTCCATACAGGAATTGATATTCCAGCCAGTCATGGTGTAGATGTAGTCGCAGCAACTGATGGTGTCGTAATTACAGCTGGTTGGGTAAGAGGATATGGTAATACAGTTATGATTAGTCATGGTGGAGGGCTTGTGACCTTATATGGACACAATTCTTCGTTAACTATATCAACTGGAGACTCCGTGAAAAAAGGACAAGTTATTGCCAAGATTGGTAGTACAGGGTACTCAACAGGAAACCACTTACACTTCGAGGCACGTTTAAATGGAAACCATATTACGCCATGGAAATATTTAAACGATTAATGATTATAGATTAGTAAGCAAAAATAGGTTTATGCGCATCTATAAATTAGTAAATCATTAGATAACTAAATAATAAGAGAGTTAAGTAATCTCCCTATTTGTATCAAAGCTACAAATAGGGAGATAATTTAATAGAATACTTTATATTAAGGAGACGACTATGCGCTTCAAGAAAATAATAATGGGAAGCATACTTATATTTATAATAGGTGTTATTGTCTTCTTTAAGGAAAAAGAATTATTAAATGGATATTTTTCAACTGTGAAGTTTCAAGCTTTAATTAAGTGTATTAATGAGAATTACTTAGGTACGATGAATGAAGATGAGATGAACACAGGTATTTATTATGGTTATTTAGAAGCATTAGATAAT
>JAGAVZ010000026.1 GCA_017941635.1 Cellulosilyticum sp. | reverse complement strand
GAACCACATAATGCCACGCCTAGGTTAAGGTCTTTCAAGTTTTTCATAGTATAGCCCCCTGATTACGTAAGATGAGTAATAGACATTGGTAAATAATATCAGCAGCAGTTTTAGGTGCGACAATTCCAGGCAAGCTAGGTGCAGGTACGTGAGTTATTCCTTTTGAAGTGCAGTAATCAATATCAATACCACCTGGTGCTGAGGCAAGCTCTATATAAACGACTTCAGGGTTAAATAAATCAATATAGCTGGCATCTAAAAATTTAACAGGAATTGTATTAAAGATAAAATCAAACTCAGGTAGGTAAGATTTCAATTCATTAAGCGGAATGGGTCTATAGCCATAGGTGCTAATAAATGAAAGATCAGTAGTAGAACGTGCTTCTACAGAAACACAAGCACCTAGTGCATCAAGTTTTTGTGCTAAGATTTTACCACAACGACCATATCCCATAACAAGGCATTTGCTATTATGCAAGGTGATTTCACTATGCTGCATCGCATATTGAATCGCACCCTCTGCCGTTGGAATGGCATTTAATATAGCAATTTCATTCATCTTCATGATGTCACAATAAGCAATATGATGCTTTTCAAATTGTTCACACATATGCGAATTTAGAACACTGCCTAATATATAACTATTAGAAACTGCCAAGAAGAACTGTTCAACAGAGATATAGCCATTACACATAGGTGTAAAGACACACTTACCATCCTTAGAAAAAGGAATAGGTCCTATAATATAAGGATAATATTTCAGTTCACTTAATGAGGAGCAAACGGTTACATCATCAGGAATATCTGGATGGCAAAGGCCATAAACAGCTACATCAAAGTTTTTGCTTGATAAAATTTGTGCTAACCTTACAAATCGTAAATCTCCGCCGACAATAGCGACTTTTAGTTTATTCATGATTTATTCCTCCAGCTGATATAAAATGTCTGTATTATAAAATATGTAGGAATCGGACGGATGGTGCTTGTATAGACTGTTTATAGACAAAGAAAAACACGTAGGATAGAATGAGAAGAAAGTGTTTATGCTATAAGCAATAGATTAGAAATGAGGACAAGAGATGACAAAGATTGGTGTGATAGCCGATACACATGGTTTATTAAGAGATGAAGTAATCGAGCTTCTTAAGGAATGTCAAGTGATTTTACATGCAGGAGATATTAATAAGCCTGAGATTATAGAGACATTAAAAAAGATTGCACCATTATATGTTGTAAGGGGCAATAATGACAAAGGTGAGTGGGCAGAGGCGTTGCCGAAGTTTATAGAGGAAAGATTATATGGCTATGTCTTTTATATGACGCATCAAAAGAAAGATGTGCCTAATCCTATTCCAAACGTTGATTTCATCATTACAGGGCATTCTCATAAATATGCCGAAGAAGATGAAAAAAGTCCGGTATGGCTTAATCCAGGAAGTTGTGGTAAGCGTCGATTTGGTTTAGAAATTTCGATGGCTATTTTGGAAGTGACAGATGCTGGTATTAAAGTAGTGAAGAAACAACTCGTGCCACCTTCAAATGCATAAGAAATGGCCTAGTAGTGCACCTGATTTTGAATAGATATAAAAGGAACAGATTACCAAAAAGACTTGTCCAAACCACTCTGCCAATATACAATAGAAGAAAAAACACTAGAAGGGAACAGTTATGCAAGCATTTTATAAAGCAATTGAAGATCGAATTAAAGCATCAGGCTATCCAGGTTATGTAAGCGGTGAAGTCATTTATGATGATATCTGTGAAGAAATCGATGATAAAGAAAATGGAAGTTACATTTTTATGTGCAAGCAAGAAGATGATATGTATTATGAGTACAAAATTGATGTAATGGACCAAAATTTTAATTTAGCTTATATGATTATTCATACAGGTGAAAAAGACTGGCGTATTACATTTGATGATTAAGTGATAAAAACCACCCATTAAGGAATGTTGTTGAGTTAGACAATATACCTTATGTGGGTGGTTTTATAGTTCTACACGATTTATAAATCCATATATGTTTTTAGAATCAATCTTATAAGTAGTTTATTTATTAGCAATTTGGGAAATGTTTTTAAGAATAATGGAAATCGTACCATTTGGCTCATTTACAATCTCAATAAAATCAGGGTCTTTAAATAAATGTGTTGGCAGTTTCACTTCAAAGCCTGTATCTGTTTTAAGTTTTTGGTACTCAAATTTACGTGAAATCTTAGGATCGGTTATTTCGACCTTTGATTCTTTAATCCCAAACTCTTCAATCTGCTGCATACAGCTTTCAAAGACGGTATCATCTTCTCCAAATGTTTGTTCAAGCACTTCTTGAACAGGAATAGTTTGTGTTCTAGCAATGCTTTCTGAAATATTTTGTTTCAGCTCAGTCATAGCATTTAGTGGATTATCATAATGTTCTTCAATAACCTTACTTGCCACCTTTTCAATGACTTTCATTGTTTCTTTCACAGAGAGTGCTGGTTCTAGGTCAAACATTAAAGACAAATATTTACTTTTTGAATTGTCGAGTAGTGAAACCTTTAAACTTTCCATATCGACAATAAGACCTTCATCTACTTGTTTGCTTGCAGCAGGGAAAATACCTTTGTTTTTAATAATACGTGTTACAACTGTACCATCTGCCTGTTCTACAAAGTGTGTGTATTCTTCTTTGTAATTCAGCTTTAAAATCGCAAAATAATTTTGACCATTCATGATAAAGGCTGTAAAGACAATATCACCATTTGGGATATTTTCATATTCAGTCATATAGCGATAAAAAACATCAGTGATTTCACCTGTGAGTGGCATAAAAATGTCTTCCGTAAGAGGTGACTGTAATTGGGTGGGTAAAGATGCACCTTCCTTAAAAATGGCCTCACAACTTGATGTACTTTCAAAAATTTTAATTAAGTGGCGTGTAATAAAACTTTCTGTTTCATCATTTAATGTTAAAAGGTCTGTTGAGAGAAGTGGCATGCCAATACTGAGGTCTGCCACATGAATTACTGTATGTTTAAATGTAATACTCATAAATCATCATCCTTTGTATTTTTAAATCTGCGTTCCTATGTTATAATACAAAAGTTATCATATCACATACTTAAGGAGAGGGACAAATGGAAATTTACAAAACATCTGGTGTATGTGCATCAGAGATTCATTTTGAAATTAAAGACGGAACAATCGAAAACGTTACTTTTGTAGGGGGATGCCCTGGAAATGCACTTGGTGTATCTGCATTAGTAAAAGGGTTAAAAATAGAAGAAGCTATTTCTAGATTAAAGGGGATTGATTGTAGAGGAAGAGGGACATCTTGCCCAGATCAATTAACACGTGCTTTAGAAGCTTACTTAACAAAATAAGGGCATTACCTTAAAAATTCATATATAGCTAAAAGTGAATAACTTCTAATTTAAAAGAGCAGTTAATATATATAACTAGAAACTTATGTTGAAAGGACATCGTGAAATGCGCATCATTGTTCAAAAGTTTGGTGGAACATCGGTCGCTACTTCAGAGAGTAGACAGCATGTTGTACAAAAGATTAAAGCAGCACTTGAAGCAGGGTTTATGCCTGTTGTTGTTGTATCTGCTATAGGTAGAAAAGGGGCACCTTATGCAACAGACACATTAATTGATTTTGTTACAAATAATGCAGGGGAAATGAGCCCACATTCTTATGATTTACTTTTATCTTGTGGAGAGATTATTTCTGCAGTTACTGTAACAACACTACTACAAAAGGCAGGTATTTCAGCAAAAGCTTTTACGGGAGGTCAAGCGGGAATTATCACGGATCACTATCATCAAAAGGCTGATTTACTATCCGCAAGGCCAGAAGCCTTACTAGAAAGTTTAGAATCAGGCGTGATTCCGGTAGTAGCAGGTTTCCAAGGGATGACATTAGAAGGTGAAATAACAACACTAGGTAGAGGTGGGAGTGATACTTCTGCTGCCATGATAGGGGTTAGCGTAAAAGCAGAACGCATCGAGATTTTTACAGATGTAGATGGCATTATGACCGCAGATCCAAATGTATGTGGCAAAGCTAAAATTATCCCAGCTATCAACTATATGGAAGTATTCCAAATGGCAGATAGTGGGGCAAAAGTAATTCATCCAAGAGCTGTAGAATATGCCATGAGAGCTAATATTCCACTTGTAATTAAAAATACATTTACAGAAGAGCCAGGAACTTACATCTTGCAGAATGTAGAAGATATTGTAAGTGGAGAGCAAGTTCACAGGGTGATTACAAGTGTGGCACATCGTTATCACCGTAGCCAATTTAGAATTCATGAGCCACATCGTAAAGGGGAAAATCTCTTGGGTGCTATTGCGGACCATGATATTAGTATTGATTTAATTAATATTTTCCCACATGAAATTGTTTTTACAGTAGATGAATCAGATGATAAGAAATTAAGTGACCTTTTAACTCAAAAAGGCTATCAATATGAAATACTTACGAACTGTTCAAAAATTACAGCGATTGGTGAACGTATGACAGGTGTACCTGGTGTTATGGCACGTATTATTTCTGCCCTTAGTAGAGAGCAGATTGAAGTTTACCAAACAGCCGACTCCTTAACAACAATTGCATGTTTAATTCATGCAGATCACGTTGCGAAAGCGATAGATGTATTACATGATGAGTTTCAATTGTAATAAAACGTGAATTTAAATAAAATCTTATAAATGAGGTATGAATCCATTTTTCTTTTTACATACTAAGCATGACTAACATGTGAGAGGAGTAAAAAGATGAAAGAGGAAAACATACCTCATATTTTTTTGAATGAAAAAAATCAAGAGACACCCCCACCACCTAATAATCAGCCACCTTCAGGCCCACCACCTTCTAATGATGCAGATGTTGCAAATAATATCAAGGAATTTGGTCAACTTTCTGCACCAGGTAAAGGCACTCAAAGTGACATTCATTGTCTTACGATTATTGGACAAGTAGAAGGTCATATGAGCTTGCCACCACAAAATAAGACAACAAAATATGAACATCTTATTCCGCAAATTGTAGGTATTTGTGAAGATCCTAAAATCAAAGGTGTACTTATTATACTCAATACAGTAGGTGGAGATGTAGAAGCAGGTTTAGCACTAGCAGAACTGATTTCATCTATTAATAAACCAACTGTATCATTAGTCTTAGGTGGTGCACATTCTATTGGCGTACCTATTTCGGTAGCAAGTGATTATTCTTTTATTACCCCAACTGCCAGCATGACAATTCATCCAGTACGTATGAATGGAACCGTTATTGGTGTCTCCCAAAGCTTTGAGTTTTTCCATCAAATGCAAGAAAGAATTGTGGCATTTGTAGAGCGCAATTCGAATATTTCTGGGGACCGATTTAGAGAGTTAATGTTAGCTGTTGGCAAGCTGGCTATGGATGTAGGAACTGTTTTAGTAGGCAAACAAGCTGTTGATGAGAAATTGATTGATGAAATGGGTGGTTTAAAAGAAGCCATGCAAAAATTAAATGAACTCATAAAGGAAAATGATGAAAAGCAAGGTGAATCTTTATGATGTATTCTATTGCACCGATTTATGGCTTAGAAACTCCTGTAGAATATGTTCAAGTGGAGTATGAAGGGTTTGAAGTGCTTGCATGTAAGACGGAAACAGGCTATATTTTAGAGCGTGTTTATTCCACCAATCCACAAGATTTTTTACGTGAAAACCTGCAACCAGGGAAATTACTAGAAAATGCTCTTATCAAACACAGTTGTCGATGATATAATAATAGATGTATGTATAAAAACATACATCTATTATTATTTTAGGGTGTATGTTGTATGCCCTATAAAAATATCAGAAAGAGAGAAATAAAGGGGTTAATTTACAAATGAATAAAGGAGAAGGAAAAAGAAAAGGAACCAAGAAAAGAAAAACGCAACCTAACAAGAAGCGTTCAGAGTCCTTATCAGCTTCTGTCTCAAAAGAGATTGTGGGCTTAGCCATGATTGGAATTGGTCTACTTGTTATGATTGGTATATTCTCTACAAAAGCAGGCTTATTTGGGCAGTTTCTAAAAAGTGTTTTTGTAGGAGGCTTTGGGGTAGGTGGTTACATGATTCCTGTGGGTGCAATGGTATTAGGCATCTTTTATATGCAGGGACATATGGAAAAACTTTTTCGTTTACTGGTGTATGGTGCATCATTAATAGTGATGCTTATTGTGTTTTTCCATCTATTAAGTTATGGAGATGATACAACGATTCCATTAAGTAGCTTAGCGTATGTCAAGCAGGCAAGTTGGCAAAATGGTGGCTATGTGGGTGCCCTTATAGGACATGGTCTACTCAAACTAATTGGGATTTATGGGACTTATATTTTATTAGGTGTATGCTATGGTATATGGATGCTTTTAGTGACACAGTTTCCTATTTTTTCATGGATTCATGAGAAAGCAGGAGATGGTGTAGAATATTTAAAAGCACAAAGAGCTGAGGCTATTAGATTAAAACACTTATCAAACAATGAGTCTCAGAAAATACCTAAGTTTAAAGATTGTCAAGAGTCAATACCTCAAGAGGTAGATGGGAAATTTGGGGATAATTATGTGGGGCATTTGTCTAAGTCGCAAGAACATACTGTAGAAAATCAAGAAATGGAAATTCAATTTTTTGATGGGAGCAATTATCAGGAAGAAAGCTCTGCGTCAGAAACTCATGCTAATCAATATGCCAAAGAAGCTGCAACTACATCAATGGAATCCTCTTTTGATCCAGCAGTAGAAAAGGCAATTGAAAGATCTAATTCAAAGAAAATGACACATGATGAAGTCGTGAAAGAAGCAGTGCAGATTTCAACTGGAACAAATCAGCAAGAAATACCAGTGTATCATTTTCCACCAGTATCACTTCTAAAGAAAGTGGTTATGCAACAAGATAAAGAAGCTTCAAAAAAATCTTTAACCAATGCACATAAGTTAGAAGAGACACTGGCTAGTTTTGGAGTAGAAGCCAAAGTAACGCAGATACATAGAGGTCCTTCGGTAACGCGTTACGAATTACAGCCAAAACAAGGGGTTAAGGTAAGTAAAATTGTGAATCTATCGGATGATATCGCACTGAATTTAGCAGCACCCAATATTCGTATTGAGGCGCCTATTCCAGGTAAAGCAGCTGTAGGGATAGAGGTGGCAAACTCTACCAGCGAGATTGTTTATTTAAGAGATGTCATTGATTCGGATCGATTTTTAGCCTTTCCGTCTAAACTAGCATTTGCATTAGGTAAAGATATTGCAGGTAAGCCAATTATTGCTGATATTGGTAAAATGCCACATATACTTATTGCTGGTGCAACGGGATCAGGTAAGAGTGTATGTATTAATACACTCATTACGAGTATCATTTACAAAGCTTCGCCACAAGAAGTACGACTGATTATGATTGATCCAAAAGTCGTCGAATTAAGTGTTTATAATGGAATCCCACATCTCCTGATTCCAGTTGTAACAGATCCTAAAAAGGCAGCAGGTGCATTATTCTGGGCAGTAAATGAAATGACCAGGCGCTACAATTTATTTGCAGAAAATAATGTACGTGATATGAAAGGTTACAATGAAAAACAAACAGATGAAACGCAAAGATTACCTCAAATTGTGATTATTATCGATGAGTTAGCTGACTTAATGATGACAGGCGCAAAAGAGGTAGAAGATGCTATTTGTAGATTGGCACAAATGGCAAGGGCAGCAGGGATTCACTTAGTGATTGCAACCCAGCGTCCATCTGTAGATGTTATTACTGGAGTTATTAAGGCAAATATCCCATCTAGATTAGCTTTTGCTGTATCTTCAGGTACGGATTCACGTACGATTTTAGATATGGTAGGTGCTGAGAAATTACTAGGAAAAGGAGATATGCTTTTCTACCCAGTAGGTGAATCTAAACCAATTCGTATACAAGGCGCCTTTATTTCAGATCAAGAAGTAGAGAGTATTGTAAATAGTATCAAAACAGATTGCACAGACTATGAAGAGTCTGTAATGGAAAGTATGGAAAATGCAGCATCTCCAATTCAAGTGGATGGGGATGATGAGGCAGATGAATTGTTAGAAAAGGCAATAGAGTTCGCAGCAGATAAAGAGAAGCTTTCAATCTCTATGTTGCAACGTTACTTTAGAATTGGTTTCAATCGTGCAGCAAGATTAATGGATGCACTAGAAACTAGAGGTATAGTTGGCCCAGATGAAGGTAGTAAGCCTAGAAAAGTTTTATAAAAATAGCATATATAAAGGAGTTTGTCATGAAAACAGATATTCAAATTGCTCAAGAAGCGCGTATGATTCCAATTACAGAGGTAGCAGAAAAAGCAGGTATTATGGCGGATGACTTAGAGCTATATGGAAAATATAAAGCAAAGCTTTCTTATGAACTGATGGAGAAAGTGAAAGAGCGTCCAAATGGTAAATTAGTACTTGTAACAGCTACAAATCCAACACCAGCAGGAGAAGGAAAAACAACTGTCACAGTTGGACTTGGTCAGGCGTTATGTCGTCTTGGTAAAAATGCTATTATTGCATTAAGAGAGCCTTCATTAGGACCTTGTATGGGTATTAAAGGTGGTGCAGCAGGTGGCGGTCATGCACAAGTTGTACCAATGGAAGATATTAATTTACACTTCACAGGAGATATTCATGCAATTGGTGCTGCCAACAACTTATTAGCAGCAATGCTTGATAATCATATTCATCAAGGTAATGAGTTAGATATTGATGTCCGTAAAATTACATGGAAACGTTGTGTGGATATGAATGATCGTGCATTACGTGATATTGTAGTAGGACTTGGTGGAACGATAAATGGTGTACCAAGGCAAGATGGTTTTATGATTACAGTAGCTTCTGAAATTATGGCAATTTTATGTTTAGCAACAGACCTTGAAGATTTAAAACAAAAAATTAGTCAAATTATTGTAGCTTATAATACAAAAGGAGAACCTGTTACTGCAGGTGACTTAAATGCACAAGGTGCTATGACAGCACTTTTAAAAGATGCCATTAAACCAAATATTGTTCAAACATTAGAAAATACACCAGCAATCATGCACGGTGGTCCATTTGCCAATATTGCACATGGATGCAATAGTGTCATTGCAACAAACTTAGCTTTAAAATTAGGAGATATCGTTGTAACAGAAGCAGGATTTGGTGCAGATCTTGGTGCAGAGAAATTCTTTGATATCAAATGTCGTAAAGCAGGATTAAAACCAGATGCAGTTGTTTTAGTAACAACGATTCGTGCCTTAAAATATAATGGTGGTGTTGCAAAAGCAGATTTACAACAAGAAAATGTAGAAGCACTTAAAGCAGGAATTTGTAACTTAGAAAAACATATTGAGAATGTACAAACATTTGGCGTGCCAGTAGTTGTTACATTAAATGCTTTTGTAAGTGACACACAGGCAGAACTTGATTATGTTAAATCAGTATGCGAAGCAAAAGGTTGTCGTTTTGCAACAGCTAACGTTTGGGCTGAAGGTGGCAAAGGTGGCGAAAGCTTAGCAAATGAAGTACTTTCTGTATTAGCAAATGAAGCAAGTCATTTCACACCACTTTATGCGGATGATTTAACAACGGAAGAAAAAATTAAAAAGGTTGCTACAACGATTTATGGTGCAACAGATGTAGTATTCGAACCAAATGCACTAAAAGAATTAGCAAAAATAAAAGAACTTGGTTTAGAGCATTTACCAGTATGTATGGCGAAGAATCAATATTCATTCTCTGATGATGCAAAAGCTTTGGGAAGACCTGAGGGCTTTACAACAACGATTAGAGAACTTAGAATATCAGCAGGGGCAGGATTTATTGTTGCCCTTACAGGAAATGTAATGACCATGCCAGGACTACCTAAAAAACCAGCAGCAGAAGGCATTGATGTAGATGGTCAAGGTATTGTAACTGGATTATTTTAGTTCAATCATACCCTTGTCTATTAGGTTTTTTCTAATAGGCGAGGGATTTTATAAAAGATAAGGGGAGATCATGATGACTCAAATTATTGATGGTAAATTAATTTCAACTCAAATTAAAGATGAACTAAAACTAGAAGTAGAATCATTAAAGGAAAAAGGGGTTTTTCCAGGTTTAGCCGTTATATTAGTAGGAAATAATAGTGCATCGCAAGTCTATGTACGCAACAAAAAAACAGCTTGTGAATATGTAGGTATCAAATCTTTTAGTTATGAATTGCCAGAAGAAACCTCTGAAGCACAACTACTTGAACTCATTGATACATTAAATCATGATGATAAAGTTCATGGGATATTAGTACAGTTACCATTACCAAAACAAATTGATGAAAATAAAATTATTTTATCCATTGTACCAGAAAAAGATGTAGATGGTTTCCATCCACAAAATGTAGGAGCATTATGTGCAGGGCTTAAAGGATTTGTTTCTTGTACACCAGCAGGTGTTATTGAATTATTAAAAAGAAGTCAGGTCGAAATTGCAGGTAAAAACTGCGTTGTAGTAGGGAGAAGTAACATTGTTGGCAAACCTGTAAGCTTGCTTTTATTGCAAGAACATGGTACAGTTACTATCTGTCACTCTAAGACAAAAAACTTAACAGAGATTTTAAAGCAAGCAGACATTGTTGTCGCAGCAGTAGGACGAGCTAACATGATTAAAGGAAGCCAATTAAAAGAAGGTGCGGTTGTTATTGATGTTGGTATCAATCGCAATGAAGAAGGCAAACTTTGTGGTGATGTCGACTTTGCAAGTTGTGAGGGTGTAGCGTCTCAAATTACACCTGTACCAGGTGGTGTGGGACCTATGACCATTGCAATGTTAATGCACAACTGTGTACTTGCTGCTAAAAATAAATTAAACTCATAAAGATAGCTTGGAATTATGAAAGGAGCAGCATTTTGAATTATTTAGTATCATTTGTATCTTTAGGATGCGACAAAAATTTAGTAGATAGTGAACATATGTTAGGATTATTAAACCAAGGTGGTTTTGGTTTAACAGGTGAAGAACAAAAAGCAGACGTTATTGTAGTGAATACTTGCTGTTTTATTGAAGATGCAAAGAAAGAAAGTATTGAAAATATTTTAGAAGTAGCACAATATAAACAAACAGGTAACTGTAAAGCACTTATTGTAACAGGTTGTATGGCACAACGTTACAAAGAAGAAATTCTAAATGAAATTGAAGAAGTAGATGCCGTTGTAGGAACAACTTCTTATGATAAAATTGTTGAAATTGCAAATGAAATTCTAGAAAAAAAAGGTCACCGCACACAAACTTTCGATTTAATTGATCGTGAAATGTTAGATGAAATGCCACGTATCTTAACAACAGCGGGACATTTTGCTTATATTAAGATTTCTGAGGGGTGTGACAAACACTGTACGTACTGTATTATTCCAAAACTTAGAGGAAAATACAGAAGCCGTAAAATGGAAAGTATTCTTGCAGAAGCTAAAAAGTTAGCGCAAGATGGTGTATCTGAACTTATTTTAGTAGCACAAGATACAACAGAGTACGGTAGAGACTTAGAAGATGCTTCTTTAGCAAAATTATTACATGAACTTGGTAAAATCGAAGGTATCGAATGGATTCGTGTCCTTTACTGTTACCCAGAAAGTATTACAGATGAATTAATCGAAGAAATTAAAAACAATCCAAAAGTATGTAAATACTTAGATATTCCAATTCAACATGCTGCTGACCCGGTATTAAAACGTATGGCTAGAAAGAGCTCACTTGCACAACTTAAAGAACGCCTAGGCAAATTACGTTCAGAAATCCCTGGTATTGCATTACGTACAACATTAATCGTAGGTTTCCCTGGGGAAACAGAAGAAGATTTCAACGTACTTTACAACTTTGTAGAAGAAATGCGTTTTGACCGTTTAGGTGTATTCACTTACTCAAAAGAAGAAGGCACACCAGCTGCTAAATTTGAAGATCAAATTGATGAAAAAGTAAAAGTAAAACGTCGTGATGCGATTATGGCGCTTCAACACGGTATTTCTCAAGAATTAACTGCTGCTAAAGTAGGTCAAGAAATGCAAGTATTAATCGAAGGCAAAATTACTGATGAAGATGTCTACATTGGGCGTACTTACCAAGATGCACCAGATATTGATGGGGAAGTATTCGTAGAATACGTAGGTGAACTCATTTCAGGTGATTTTGTAAAAGTACGTATTACTGAAGCAAATGATTATGATCTGATTGGGGAGATTGTAGATGAATATAGCGAATAAGCTTACCTTACTTCGTATTATTTTAGTCTTTGTATTTATGGGAATCATTTGGATTCCTTTTGGATTACCTATGAATGTGGTATTATGGACTAGCTTAGGAATCTTTATTGTAGCAAGTCTTACAGACTTTTTAGATGGCTATTTAGCACGTAAACTAAACTTAGTGACGAATCTAGGTAAGTTTATGGACCCATTAGCAGACAAGATGCTTGTAGCAACTGCTTTACTTGCAATTGTAGATTTAGGGAATAAGGGATTACTTCCAGTAGGTGGTTTTCCAGCATGGATCGTTGTGTTTATTATTTTACGTGAATTTATGGTTTCAGGACTTCGCCTTATTGCTGCCAATCACAATATTGTACTCGCAGCAAATTACTGGGGTAAAGTCAAAACAGTGGTTCAAATGATGACAATCATTGTGTATTTATTACCAATCTATAATAGTATTTTAAACATGGTACGTATGGTACTTGCTTATGCCTCATTAGGTCTTACGCTAATTTCTGGATTCATCTACTTATGGGAAAATCGTAAGGTATTTGAAGACCAAAACTAAAAAGTCAAAAACTTAAAAAGCTCATAATAGGCGTTAATAGCCTATTATGAGCTTTTTAGTTTTAATGGTCGATACCAAATTTAATTTTTAGATAAGATTTAACAAGCTGAATACATTGCTCTCTATTAAGATGACTTGTATTTAAACATAAATCATAATTATCTGCTGACTTCCAATCATTACCTGTGAAATAATGATAGTAAGCAGCACGTCTTTTATCAATGGTTTGAACATAATTTTTGGTTTGTTTTCCTGAGCAAATCCCCATGTCTTCAACAGTTTGAATACAATCCTCTAATGGTGCATGTACAAAGATACGTAAAACATTATCAAAGTCTTTTAAAACAAAATCAGCGCAACGTCCTACAATGACACAGGATTCTTTTTGAGCAAGTTCTTTGATAATTTTAGCTTGATAATTAAATAAATTTTCATTGGAAATAAAATCATCACGGTCTGGAGGAATAATTTGCCCCTTATAAACTTTTTTAGCCACATTGTATAATAGAGAATGATTTGGTTTTTCATCTGCTTTAGCAAAGAGGCTTTCATTGATACCACTTTCATCAGAAGCGAGCTTGAGTAAATCTCGATCATAAAAACTAATATTTAATTCTTTGGCAAGCATTTGACCAATGGCACGACCACCGCTTCCAGAACCTCTTGCAATGGTGATTACATAATTTTTCATATCAATCGCCCCCCTAAAATGTAAATCCATCCTGTTTGGTTCAGTACCTAAAACAAATGGGTAATTTGATTTAGGTATCTATTACCTGAAACTAATGGCATAAGACTTTAAATTATATATAAATTATAACTTTTTAGTGGTTAAAAGTCTATGCTACAAAAATCCATTTACGCCATATAAATCCAGTGTCACTTGTATAGATAAACTCTTTTCCTATTTGGAAAACTTGTATATAATAGTAAGATAGAAAATCAAATTTTGGAGGCAAAGTAATGCATTATCACACCATTATTGTCGGTGCAGGTCCAGCAGGATTATTTGCTGCACAGGCATTGGGTCAACATAGAAAATCAGTTTTAGTATTAGAGCGTAATCATAGAGCAGGGCGTAAGTTACTTATTTCTGGTGCTGGACAATGTAACTTTACACATGCTGGACCAATCGAGGAATTTTTAGATTGCTATCATGATCAAGCTAAATTTGTGAAAAAGGCATTATTATCTTTTACCAATAAAGATACGATGCACTTTTTTGAAAACATGGGAGTTCCTTATCATGTTTTTCCAAATAATAAAGTTTTTCCAAAAAGCATGAAGAGTGAGGATGTCCTAGGTGCTTTGCTTAAAGCATGCCAGATGGGCAATGTACAGATTGAGTATGGACAAACCGTATTACAAATAAGTATTTATGATGGTGTCTATACGATTGAAACAGAAGAAGGAAAGCGTTATTTTAGTGATCATGTGGTCATTGCAACAGGTGGTAAGTCTTATGCCCAATTAGGATCGGACGGAAAAGGCTATGAACTTGCAGCATCACTTGATCATACTATTATAGAACCAAGACCAGCATTAACAGATGTGCGTTTTAAGAATAATATTTACAAAGTGATTTCAGGTGTTTCGGTACAAGATGTGGCTTTAAGTGTTTGGAGAGAAGGAAAGAAAATTCACGAAAATAGAGGAGACCTTCTATTTACGCATAAAGGTATCTCTGGACCGGTTATTATTAATAGCTCCAGATGGATGAAACCAGGAGATACCTTGATGGTCAACTATCTTCATCCAAGAACATATGAGGAAGTGAAACGTGAGTTTAGTGAGGCTTTAGCTCATAGAGGAAAAGAAGAAGTCATTACTTTTCTTAAACCGCTCCAACTCCCTAAAACTTTAATTCAGTTGCTATGTGAGCAGATTGGGCTAGATGAGCATACACCGTGTGCTCAGGTTAATAAGAAAACAAGAGAAGAACTTGTTAATGCGCTTACAAGATACACTTTTACAGTGGATCAATTAGGGGGGTATCATATTGCCATGGTAACGGCAGGAGGGGTACATTTAAAAGAGGTGAATCCAACAACCATGGAGAGTAGAAAGCATAAGGGCCTATACTTTATTGGAGAAGTTTTAGATGTAGATGGTATTACAGGGGGCTATAATATACAGGCAGCCTTTTCAATGGGCTATTTATGTGCTAAGCACCTTACAAAGTAAATACTAGTATTTTTAAAGTCGTCCATTTAGAGAGGAAGGAATCGATATTTTGATTTCCTTTGGGATGTGTTATACAATAAGGGATTTAAAGAAATATCGGTTGTCTATCATACAGATGGAAAAGTAGAGAGACCATCAAGCAAATTGCTTGATGGTCTCTTAAAATAATCCAATGCTTAAAATGACTCATTGTATTGCTAGAAGATTTATCTAGTTTAATTTAGTATTTAAACCGAGTTCAGTAAGGAGAGAGGCGTCCTTTTTAATTGTTTATTTTACTTGATTTTGAGGAAGTGCACTAGAGATTGTATTTGCGACTTGATCTGGTAAGGCTTCTAATTCTTCTTTAGATAGCCCTTTTGTCGTCACCATAGGATGAATGGTTAATTTAACATGAGCAGGTTTAATTTTGTTATGATTTTGCTCCATAATTTTATAACTTCCATCAATGGTAACTGGCACAATTGGCACACCTGGTTTGGTAGCTAATTTGAAACTAGCATGTTTAAACTCACCCATTTGGTCGTGTTTGCTTCTTGTCCCTTCTGGGAAAATCACAAGAGAATGGCCTGATTTTAAAACTTTAATGCCTTCAATAATAGCACCTGCAGAGCCTTTTAGTGTAGAACGATCCATGAAGACACAGTGAATCAGTTTCATCCAATCTACAACGATTGGAATTTTTTTTGCTTCAATTTTTGAAATGAATCCTTTTGGCATATTAATATAAGCCATTAATAATGGAATATCAAAGTTTCCTTGATGATTACTTACGAAAAGTACCGTTTCATCTTTAGGAAGATTTTCTGTACCAATAACTTCTACTGTAGAACCACTACGACGAATATTATCTAACATCCATTTGGTTGAAGCCTTATGGATATAGGCATCTCTTTCTTCAGTTTTTCCTTGTTTTTCTAAACGTTTTACTTTACTTAATTTAGGTAATGTCCCAATTAAGGTACACATAAAACTTACATACCAATAGATTGTTCTCATAAGTCCCTCCGTCTGTATAAATTAAATTGATATCTACCATTATACACCAAAAGAAGAAAGAAAAAAATAACATAACTATCTTAGTTTTCTAAAAGTTACAAACTATTTCATTTACATTTTAACCATCCCTGTATAAGATAGAGTAAAAAGGAGTGTGATTGAAATGGCACAGTTAAAAGCTTTTTGTGCACTACGTCCACAAGAAAAGTGGGTAAGAGAAGTGGCAGCATTACCTTATGACGTAATGACTAATGAAGAAGCAATGGAAATGGTTAATGGGCATCCCTATTCGTTTTTGAATATTGATAAACCAGATATCCATATTCATGAAAAAGGAGAAGCGCCATATATCTATGCAGCAAGTAAACTACAAGAAATGATTCAGCAAGGTATCTTTGTTCAAGAATCAGAGGCACTATATATTTATGAATTATGTACCAATCGTGTCCATCAATATGGATTAGTAGGTCTTGTAGCAACAAATGATTATGAAAAGGGGATTATTAAGAAACATGAAAATACACGTAGTGATAAACAGCAAGAGCGTGTATGGCATATAGAGCATTGTAAGGCTCATACAGGTCCTATTTTCTTAGTGGAAAATGCCCTAGAAGCATTAGGCGATGAACTGGCACAGTATGCAAGTGCGCATGTACCTTTATTTGATGAAACTTTTGAGAATGATATTACACACCGTATTTATAAAGTGGATGACATGACAATGATTTCAAAGTGGGTTTCTGATTTTAAAACAGTACCTTATCTCTATATTGCAGATGGGCATCATCGTGCAGCTGCTGCCTGCAAAGTAGCAGAATTAAAAGGAGATTCCAATCCAGAAACACAGAATTTCCTAGCTGTTATTTTTCCTAAAAATCAACTCGAAATTTTAGCTTACCATCGTGTATTAAAAGATGAAAGTGGTTACACTAAAGAAGAATTATGGGATAAGCTGAGCATCTATTTTGATATAGAGCCTATGTCAGAAACGGTCTACTTACCTAACTTGCGACACACTTTTGGAATGCGCTATCAGAAACAATGGTATCGTTTAACTTGCAAAAAGGATTATTTACAAACACTAAGTAGTAATGAGCAACTTGATGTAGCTATTTTACAAAATAGTGTACTTGCACCAATCTTTAAAATAAAAAACCCAAAAGAAGATCCTAGAATTGATTTTATACCAGGTGTAGAATCGCCTAATGTACTAAATGATTGTACAGAAGGTGAAATGGATATTGCATTTAGTTTATATCCTACCTCTTTAGATGAGCTCATTATGGTAGCAGATGCCAATGGTTTAATGCCACCAAAATCTACTTGGTTTGAGCCAAAACTTAGAAGTGGCTTTTTAATTCACCCTTTTGAATAAGAGCAAATATTAGACAAATTTGCGAGAGATATTGACAAATTAAGTAAGATTCAATATAATTTTTATCATATTATGTATAGGATAAATTGAACATATAAAATGCTATGAAGAGAAGGAGTATATAGATAAGGGCTTTTAGAGAGGGAAACATATGGTGGAAGTTTTCTAGTACCTGTTTATAGAAGCAGTCTTGGAGTAGGTATCTTGAAATATAGAGTAGAGGTACTCGGGTGATTTCGTTAACAATCATTAAGGTGATAAAGTGCTATTGGGTACTTTATAACTAGGGTGGTACCGCGAGCAACCTCGTCCCTATGTAGGGATGAGGTTTTTTTATTTGTCAATTTGTAAATAATAAGGACTGCGAAGTTGTTTGATTTGTTGAAATAAAGATAATCATCATGAACCGCTCATATATCTTATGCATGTAAAATACTTACTTTATCATTTCATAACTTATATTTTCATAAGTTAAGTCATGTTAATGAGGGAGTAGATGAATAGATAGAAGGAGGCAATAATGAAAAATTATAGCTTAAATGAATTAAGAGAAATGTATTTAAAATTCTTCGAAAGTAAAAATCACCTTCGTGCAAAAAGTTTTCCACTTGTACCGCAAAACGATAACAGTTTATTATTAATTAATGCGGGTATGGCACCACTTAAACCATACTTCACAGGTCAAGATGAACCACCAAGAAGAAGAATGACAACATGTCAAAAATGTATCCGTACAGGGGATATCGAAAATGTAGGTAAAACAGCTCGTCACGGTACATTCTTTGAAATGCTTGGTAACTTCTCATTTGGTGACTACTTCAAAGAAGATGCCATCAAATGGGCTTGGGAATTCGTAACAGAGCACCTTGAATTACCATTAGATCGTTTATTCGTTACTGTATACCAAGATGACGAAGAAGCAGCTGAAATTTGGCACAAAGTAGTAGGTCTTCCAAAAGAAAAAATCTTCTATATGGGAAAAGAAGATAACTTCTGGGAAGCTGGTATCGATGGTCCATGTGGTCCATGTTCAGAAATTTACTTTGACCGAGGTGAAGAATTTGGTTGCGGTGAGCCAGGATGTACAGTTGGATGTGACTGTGACCGTTACATGGAATTCTGGAACTTAGTATTCACACAATTCGAGCGTCATGAAGATGGTACTTACACACCACTTGCTCAAAAGAACATTGATACAGGTATGGGTCTTGAAAGACTTGCGGCAATGATGCAAGGTGTAGGTTCAATCTTCGATGTCGATACAATCAAAGCAATCCGTGACCACGTTTGCCAAATTGCTGGTGTAGAATACGGCAAAGAACACAAAAAAGATGTATCTATCCGTGTCATCACAGACCACATTCGTTCAGTAACATTTATGGCAGCAGATGGCGTTCTTCCATCGAATGAAGGTCGTGGATATGTTATGAGACGTCTGCTTAGACGTGCTGTAAGACATGGTAAACTTTTAGGTATCGAAGGTTTATTCCTTCAAGACCTTGTTAAAACAGTAGTAGACAACTCAAAACATGAGTATACAGAACTTGAAGATAAATACGAATATCTTGTAAAACTTCTTACTGTAGAAGAAAAAAACTTCAATGCAACAATCGACCGTGGTTTAACAATTCTTAAAAACCACATGGAAGAAATGAAAGCAAATGGAGAAACGGTATTAAATGGTAAAGCATGCTTCACATTATCTGATACTTATGGTTTCCCAATTGACTTAACACGTGAAATCTTAGAAGAACAAGGTTTTAGTGCAGATGAAGAAGGTTATACAAAAGAAATGAATATCCAACGTGAAACAGCACGTACAGCACGTGGAGATTCAAAATACATGGGTGCTGATGAAACAGTATTCAACAAAATGGATGCAGCAATGCACACAACATTCGTTGGATTTGATAACTTAGAAACAGAAACAACATTAGAAGTGATTGCAAATGACGATGCTTTATTAGAAACAGCTTCTTGTGGGGATGAAATCTACGTTGTTGTTAGTGAAACACCTTTCTATGCAGAAATGGGTGGTCAAGCTGGGGATACAGGTATCATTGAAACAGCTACAGGTAAAATTGAAGTAACAGATACAACAAAAGTTGTAGGTGGTAAATTTGCGCACCATGCTAAAGTGGTAGAAGGTAGCGTAGAAAAAGGTCAAAAAGCAACATTCAAAGTTGATGCAAGCATTCGTATGGATGTATCACGTAACCACAGTGCAACTCACTTTCTTCAAAAAGCACTTCGTGAAGTAGTTGGTTCACACGTTGAGCAAGCTGGTTCAAATGTTAACAAAGATCGTTTACGTTTTGACTTCACACACTTTGAAGCGTTAACACATGAGCAAATTGCGGAGGTTGAAGCATTAGTTAATGAAAAAATCCTTGATGGGTTAGTGATTGATGTAAAAGAAATGCCAATTGATGAAGCTAGAAAATTAGGTGCAATGGCACTCTTTGGTGAAAAATATGGTGAAACAGTTCGCGTTGTTAACATGGGTGGATACTCTGTTGAACTTTGTGGTGGTACACACCTTCAGAATACAGCAGCAATCGGTACATTCAAAATTATCTCTGAAACAGGTGTAGCAGCAGGTGTAAGACGTATTGAGGCTGTAACAGGTAGAGGTGCGCTTCACTACTACCAAACAATGGAAGAAAGCTTAAACGAAATTACAGCAGTTGTAAAAGCAAAAAAAGCGGATGTTGTAAAACGTGTAGAAGCTATGGCGAGCGAACTTAAAGAAGCACATAAAGTTAATGAAAAACTTAAAGCGGAAATCGCTCAATCTAAAGCAGGTGCTTTAACAGACCAAGCTGAAGAAGTGGCTGGTATTAAAGTGCTTGTAAGCCAAATGGATGGTTTAGACATGAATGGCCTTAAAAATATGGGAGATTCATTAAAAGATCAATTACAAAATGGTGTAGTTGTATTACTCAGCCATACAGATGATAAAGTGAATTTAGTAGCAATGGCTACAAATAGTGCTGTAGAAAAAGGAATTCACTGTGGTCAAATCATTTCCCAAACAGCTACTGCTGTTGGTGGAAAAGGTGGCGGTCGTCCAAACATGGCTCAAGCTGGTGGTAAAGACGCAGATAAAATCGGAGAAGCCATTTCTGTTGCAAAATCTGCAATTTCAAAACAATTAGAAGCATAATTTCTAGACCAAAAATAATTTTTTTAATAAAGTTAATAAAATATGTCTAAGAACACTTGACGTATGTGGTCTTTTGCTTTATAATTCAACGTAGTGCTTTAATCTTTTCTCCGTACAAATGCATAAAGCACAACATAGCACCGGAGGGAGGGAAAGAAATGTCAGAGGTTACAGTTCGCGAAAACGAGTCTTTAGATAGCGCTCTTCGTAGATTTAAAAGAAACTGTGCAAAAGCAGGTATCATGCAAGAAATCCGCAAGAGAGAACACTATGAAAAACCTAGTGTAAAACGTAAAAAGAAATCAGAAGCAGCTCGCAAAAAAAATAAACAATACTAATCATTGATTATTTTGCCTAGATAGGTCAGATGCTGCGTAGGTTGTAATTTTACAAACTTGTACTTGCATAGTTTTATGAAGAAATGCTTATTGCGTTAATTCGTGAAAACAGTGTAAAGTATCAGCTATGTCTATCCAAGTAACAGGCAAGGTTATAGATAATATTACTTCTGAAGTAATTAAAATTTATAATCTAAAAGTGAGCAGCATTGTAAAACAATGTTAAGCACATTAATAAAGCTGAGGCTTAAAAATAGAGACACCCTAAGAAATTAGGGTGTCTTTTTATATTTCTGATTGAACGGATTGCATCTTGAAGAAATTGTTTTTGTTGTATGATTAAGAAGTAGTGTCATAGATAAATGGTAGCTGTAATACTGTTAAGCAAAGTGAAAAGAGAAAATGGTGGATATTACAAATTCGTTAGAATTATAGAAAGTATGATATAGATATGTTAGTCTATCTAAAATGATATAGGGGAGAGGTAAAAGTGTTTAAAAAGGGGAAAATGATGCTAGGAATAAGTTTACTACTTGTGGGTTGTGCGACTATAAATAATGAGGATGCAAGAGATGAGAAGACAGCTGTTTTGTTTGGAGTGAATGAACAGGTTGATCAAGAG
The DNA here is from genome assembly GCA_017941635.1 of Cellulosilyticum sp. Taxonomy (GTDB): domain Bacteria; phylum Bacillota; class Clostridia; order Lachnospirales; family Cellulosilyticaceae; genus Cellulosilyticum. The sequence goes on along the minus strand of JAGAVZ010000026.1, from coordinate 5,618 downwards.
ATGAAGGAAGAGGTTGAAAGTGAAGCCGAGGCGAAGAATGATGAAACAAAAGAAATAGCAGTTGATTATAGTGCGTACTTCGGCGAAAAAGATGGGTGTGTGGTAATTTATAATACTTTGGATGAGCAATATTACATATACAATAAAGAACAGGTTACTGAGGTATTTTCGCCTTGTTCTACGTTTAAAATTATTTCGGCATTAATAGGGATAGAGGAGCAAGTGTTAAGTTCTATAGATACAAAAATGAATTATGGAGGGGATTTTTATTCTATTGATTCTTGGAATAGCGATTTAACCTTGCAAGGTGCCTTTAAAAATTCGTGTGTGTGGTATTTTAGAAAGGTGTTAGATCAAGTGGGTGAGAAATGTGTTAAGGCATATTTAGAGGTTCTAGGGTATGGCAATTGTGATGTGAGTGAATGGCAAGGAAGTGGTGTGAATGCTACAGAAGATACGAATGGATTCTGGTTAGAGTCTTCCTTAAAGATTTCTCCAATACAGCAAGTTCAAGTGTTATATAATCTTTTCGAAATAGATACTCAATTTAATTCAAAGAGTAAGAAAATTTTAAAAACCTTAATGTACATAGATACAATCAATTCATATGAGTTTTATGGAAAAACAGGTACAGGTAATCAAAATGCATGGTTTGTTGGTTTTGTACAAAAGGAAGATATAAAGTATTACTTTGCGGTTCATTTAGGGGAGAATAATGAAACGAATATATCTGGAAACGATGCTAGAGAAATTGCACAAAAAGTTGTTCAAAACTTTTAGGCATAACTGATTCGGCCAAGCAATAACTTGTTTGAGAGGGGATCAGGATTCATAAAAGGGATGTTGATTCATTGAGAAAATAAGTTATAATATGAGGTGCTTTGTGGAAAATATTAGGAAGTTGTTTTAGAGTATCTATAAAGCAAAAATATTAATGCTTGGAGGAAAAAAGATAGAATGTTAAAGAGAAAGTTGATGACTACATTGGCTATTGTAATTGTAGCAGGTGGGATGTATGTCGGACATCAAAATGGTTATTTTGATAATTTTAGCATAAAGAAGATTTTCAGCCTTGAAGATTCGGTTTTAAAAGAGGTGGAGGATGTTGAATCTTCTGACTCACAATCTGCAGAAAGTGTTGATGCTGAAAATCATTTAAATACTGAAGGTGAAGTGGGTAGTTCTAATGGAAATCATGAGTTTGGCTTGGCAGAAGTAGAAGAGGCACTAATTGCTCAAATAGATGCTGCAAATGAAATGTTCAAGGCATCTGGTATGTCTAATCTTTATTCTAGTTTAAAAAAGAAAGAGAAAAAGAAGTGGACAGATCTTATTAGTGGCAATCATTATTTTGAGCCTAACGAAATTGTACAATGTGAAATTGCGGGATTATATGAAATTACTAATCATCAGTATTACATATTGGGAATTGGTATAAAAGAGAATTCATCAAAAGCAGAGAAAGGTATTTTTCAGTTGATATTACTAGAGGAAGAGGGGCAGTATTTTGTTTCCTATGCAAACTATCCAAGTGAAACAATTTTATCTAGTGAAGAAATTGCGCTTTATAAAAAAGTAGAACAAGAAGAGAGTAATGTTGTTATTGAGTATAATGAGGTTGATAAACTTGATGAATTAGGTGAGTATGTAGATTATCTGGGTGAAGCGATTGGAGATTTAGGTATAGATACGATTAATGACCATGGGAAAAGCGAAGTGACGCAGTATGTTCAATATGTTTTAGAAGATCTATCCACAGAGTTGATGATTGCTGAAGAGAATAAAATTGAGATTAATCAAGCACTAGTCGATCAAATGAAAAATAAAATGACTGTGGCAATGAATAAATTTAACGAATTACTTAAAAAGAATAATGTAAGCTTTAACAAAGCGCTTAATACAGTTTTAAGAGTTCAAACAGAAAAAACAAACTTTAAAAAGCCAATTTACATTAAGTTGCCTACCGAGATAGAAGATTTAGGTGAGATTAGCGGACTCAGAGTGTTATTTGATGAAAATAGCTATGTTTATATAGAAGAGGCGGATTTAAAAACTTTATCAGATTATACAATCAAAATAGAGCGTTTAAAAGATAAGTGTACTTATGACATTACATTTATCAATCCGAAGGGTCGAGAACTAGAACAGATTGATGCTTCTGTAAGTTTTGCTTTTCCTGCTAAAGATGAACTCTCTACCGTTGTAGCACATTTTGCTGAAGAACCACTGAATTGGGGTGGACAATATGATGCGTCGACAGGCGTCATTGTGTTTGGTACAAAATACTCTGGGCCATATAAAGTTGTAGATGATAGTATTAAAATTAATGATATCGATAATCTACCAAAGAGTCAGCAATCAGCAATTAAATTTATGGTTGCAAAAGGCTATTTATCGGTAGAAGATGGTAATTTTTATCCAGAAGCTTCATTTTCGCGTTACGAATTTGCAGAGGCGCTTGTCAAAATGTTCTTCGCCTTGGATACCTCATTAACAACAACTTTTAAGGATGTGCCACAGAATAGTCCTTACTATTCGTATGTTGCTTCAGGTGAAACGTACGAGATTATCAAAGGATATATGGATCAGACTTTTAGAGGAGATGTAAAGATTCCGAAAGAACAAGTTATCTCATTGTGTGCAAGAACAATTGTAGACAAAAAGGGGTATATTTATCCTGAAAATACAGAGGATTATTTAAGATTTGTAGATGCAAAAGAAAATTGCAAAATGGGCAATAGAGGATATTGCATTGGCTGTTCAAAGTGGTTTAATTACAGATGGTGGTGAATTAGTACCTCGAGCTGAGATTACGAAAGCAGAGAGTGCGGAAGTCTTATACGAGCTCTTTATGTTGCTTTATGAGATAGGGCCGACTACAGGGGTTGTAGAATGGGAATGGGCTAATACTCAAAAGACATTCTCTATTTTAGGTGTATTTATCTTATTAATACTCGCTATTTTCTTAATCCGACGCTTTATTAAGCGAAATAAAATAATTTTAATGATGATTGCTTGTACAATAGCCATTATTATTACATTGATTATTGGTTTTAGTGGGGGTTTTGATTAAAAAATAATCATTGGAATGGGTTGTGAATTTATTTTAAGGATAAGGCAGCTAGATGATATCAAACATCTAGCTGTTTTTTTATTGATTATATTACTTTATTTACGCAGTCAGATATAACTTAAATACATTTTGGATGTATGTATTCATCCAAAAAAGAGAAGTTAACTTATTAGTGAGCAATGAGTTAACTTCTCTTTTTTTTGTTCAATAAACCCTAATCTATGTTAGTGGTAATCTTTGGTATTAACTGTAAGTAGTTATAAATATTTGTTTTTATTAGGATTTGGTCGAAGTTTTTTGAGTGGTTTTGTCTATAGAGATATTCTTAAGCTTTGGCATTTCTTAACTAGTTTCTATACCTTTTTATAAAAACAGATCTAGGGTTAAATTGAATTATCTGATTATTATATAAACTTTGCTTGTTTTCCTCTTCCTTTTTTTCTATTTTTTAAAACATACTACCACAGATAATATAAAATTATCTGTGGTAGTATGAATATATATTGAGTATATGTTAACTGATATTTATTTGTTAACACAAGTTAACGTATTGATATTAAAAGGTTAACTGTGTTATAATAAGTTAACAAATAAAGGAGGCTGGATATGTCAGATGTAACATTCGGGGTAAAAGTACCTGAAGAAATGAAAAATGAATTAAGTTTATTAATGAAAGAGCATGCGCTCAGTGGAAAAGAATTTATGAGTATGCTATTAGCAAGTTATAAGCTAGATCAGGCAAAGGATGAGGCGCAACTGTATGAAAGCGATATTATAGAACTCCAGGGCTTGGTAAAACGTATTCAAAGCATTTTTTTAAACATGACTGAGAAGAGTAAATTTACGCATAAAGAAGAGCAGGAAGTATTAGAGAAGGTTATAGCAGCTCAGCAAGAAGAAAAAGAAGGTCTACTGCAAGAAAAAGAAACTTTAGAAAAGGCCTTAGAACAGTCAAAGGCTAAGGAATTAGATGGACAAAAAAGGGAAGAGGCATTAAAAAAAGAGATTGAATCCATCCAAAAGGAAGCACAGCTTCAAAAAATACAATTAGAAAATAATCTTTTGTTACACAAGAAGTTTGAAGAAGAAGTAATTCAATTAAACGAACGTATAAGCGCATTGGAAAGGTTAGAAATTGAAATCAATGAGCGTAATGAGGAAAATACTAAGCTTAAAACACGTAATGATGAGTTAGCTTCAGAAGTTTGGTTCTTACAGCGAGATATTGAGAAACAAATTAAAGAAAAAGAACAACTTGTAGCAAAACAGGAAGAAATCCTTAAATTACAAGAAGGTCAATTTGAATTAAGATTAAAAAACGAATTACTGGAACAAAAATTAGAGTTATCCGATAAAATAGGAGATTTGAAAGATCAAATTGCTCATATTAAGGAAGAAAAAAATCAGTTAGAAAAAGACTATCAGGAAAAAATATCCAATCTTATAAGAGGAATGGAAAAAAAGTAAGAAAAAAATATAATTTGAATGTTGAATTTCAAGTTTGACAATGGTATACTCTTATACTGAAAAAGGAGTGTATGAAAAATGGCAAACTATTTATCACCGCAAGAAATTACGGATTACACAAGCCAAGGTGGTGTAAACAAAGTTAATCGTAGTGTATTATTAATATTATTAATGGCGATTATGGCTGGTGTTTACATTGCATTAGGTGGATTCGCATCATCTGTTGCAGCACATGACATTGCCAATAAAGGGTTAGCAAAACTTGTTACAGGTGCAGTATTCCCTATTGGTCTTATGTTCGTTGTTATCAATGGTGCAGATTTATTTACAGGAAACTGTTTAATTGTTATTTCTACTTTAGAAAAGAAAACAACATGGGCAGGATTTGTTAAAAACTTAATCATCGTTTTAATCGGAAACTTCATTGGAGCAGTAGCAGTTGCTTTCTTAGTAGCAAATAGTGGTGCTCTATCAATGAGTGATGGACGTTTTGGTGCCTATATGATTAAAACCGCTACTTCAAAAGTAAATCTTGAATTTACACAAGCTTTATGTTTAGCGATTCTTTGTAACATTTATGTATGTGCAGGAATCTGGATGATTTATGCTGCTAAAGATATTACAGGAAAAGTATTAGCTGGATTCTTCTCTATTTTTGCTTTTGCAATCAGTGGCGCAGAGCATATCGTAGCGAATATGTTCTATGTACCTTTAGCATTATTCTCAAAAACAGATGAGTTTTTAGAACTTGCACACGTAAGTGCTGATCAATTAACATGGAGCAAATTCTTTATCAATAATGCAATTCCTGTTACATTAGGTAACATCATTGGTGGAGTATTTATTGGTGGTATGTACTTCTTAATTTATAAGAAATTAACAAAACCATCATCTCATTAATAAAAAAGTCGCAGTTTTTACTGCGGCTTTTTTTATCTATGTGCGCCCAGCATGGGCGCAATCTAACAGGTGAAAGTCCTGAGTGCGGGTTGATAGTGCCAAGCACATAGTTTAAGGCAAGGGTGTCCATCGTGAGATGGAATCTGAAGGAAGCCGGCGACAAAGCTCTGGTCTGACG
>JAGAVZ010000243.1 GCA_017941635.1 Cellulosilyticum sp. | reverse complement strand
ATAACAATTCCTATAACCTTGTTCTTTTAAAAAACTTTGAACTTCTTCTACGCCTATGTCCTTTGCTAATTTTTCAGGTCTAAAAACATAAATTAATGCTCGATCTTTCATAACTGTCAAAAGGGACATATAAACCCCTTTACAATTCAAAATACTATTCCATTCCTTAATAGCTGCTTTAATACAGCAAAGCGATTCACACTTGCAATTAAAAAGACTTCCCGTTTTCATCCCTGCTAGAGTTGGTGCACAATGGGTTACAAGTAATTCCTCAGACATATTTCCACCTCGCCTTTTTGATAATTCTTATCATTTAAGGATATAATAGCTTATTCACAGCCATCTGTCAATAATTTTGATAACAACTCTCATTTACTAAAACGGTATCTATCCTATCAAACGAAGTTTCTGGAAATACTCCTACTCTCTTTCTAACAACCTATTTACAATACACTCCGCTTCTTCCAGAGAGATATGCTTGATGATGGACAACTCATCTAGTAGAAGTCTTCTTGCCTTCATTAAAATAGTTCGTTCAATGCTACTAAGTGATTTAGTATACTCCATACAAGTTAGATCTCTAACAACTTCACTGCAGCTGATAAAAGAACCAGACGAAAGCTTCTCTTGATTTTGCTTCGTCCTTTGTCTCGCATCAACGGAATAATCAAGTTCTACTTCTTTCTTATATAAAATAGCCTGTACTTTATCGGCTTCTTCTTGATTATTTACTTTTCTAAAACCAGATTGATCAATTCTTTCTGTAGGAATCATGATTACAAGGCCTGGCTCTTTCATCTGTATAATAACATATTCCCTTGTTTCACCAAGCATCGTCCTTCTTTCTATGGCTTCAATCACACCGCTTCCTCTTAAAGGACAAAAAACGATTTCACCAATTTCAAACATCCCTTCACCTCCAACAGTTTTGATTGGATTATAAAAAAACAGGCAGAACTACTGTCCTACCTGCTAGTCACTCCATTATGCTCTTGTAACGTTCTCTGCTTGTTCTCCACGAGCACCTTTTGTCATATCAAAGTTTACTTTTTGTCCTTCTTCAAGTGTTTTAAAACCATCACCTTGGATAGCTGAGAAGTGTACGAATACATCACTTCCATTATCTCTTTGGATAAAACCAAAACCTTTTTCTGCGTTAAACCATTTAACTGTACCTGTCATTTATGGTACCTCCTAATTATGAATTTTTTGCATATGCATTAAACAAAAAAATTCACACGTAATTACAAATCATATACGCATCGCTCTATATCATTTCTAATTACATGTGAAATCTATAAATGTTTATTGTATATACTTAAGATTATACGCTCTTTTTTAGTTTTAGTCAATCCTATCTTTTCTATACCCGAATTTTAAATTATTTACTTATGATATAGAAAATCTATATCATAAGTAAATAAAGTGTCATTGATTTTATTATCTTTTATATTTCTTATTTAGATCTAATATTTCTTGAACCAAATCTTCCCTTATTTGAGATGGCTTAGCTTCAGGTTTATTTAGATAATAGCCTTGCACATAATCTACTCTAAGCTCTATTAGCTTTTCTAATTCTTCTTTTGTTTCTATTCCTTCTGCTATTACTTTGATGTCTCTTTTTCTTGTATAAGCAATAAGATTTTTTATAATATCTTGTCTATTTAGATCTTTGTGTATGTCTTTTATAATTTCCTTATCAATCTTTACAAAGTCTGGCATAGTTTCTAATAATATGGTTTCATTGTTATATCCTGAGCCAAAATCATCTATGGCCATTTTCATATTACATTTTTCAATTTGCTTTCTCTTTTCTAATATATGAGTTGAATCAGCTTGTTCATTTTCAAGCAATTCTACAACGACTCGAGTAAAATATATTCCATATTTATCTATGAGCTCATTTAGATCTTCCTCAGACAGTACATAGTTAGGCAAAGAATTAATAAATATCTTTGCATCTCCCAATGCTTCCTTTTGACCTTCTACTGCTTCAAATCCTTTAAACCATGTCAGTCTTTCTATTTCATATAACTTTGATTCCGAAGCTGCAATAGCTAATATTTGATACAGACTTCTCAAACTCTCTAGCTTAGAACGCATAAGCATTTCATAAGCATATACTTCTCCATTATGTGCATCTACTATCGGATGAAATACATAATAGATAAGTTCTTCTTCTATCAGCTTATTTAGATCTTCTTTCTTGTTAATTAAAAAGGCTTTGTCATCATATTCTTTTTTATCAAATTCAGCTATACTTCCTTTTATGGTATGTTTTATTTTATACATAGCAAAATCTGCATATTTCACTAAATCATCATACTGATCTGTGTCATCAGGATACCATGCAATACCTGCAGATGCTCTTATTCTAATCTGATTATAAGAGTAAGGTAAATCAAGAGTGGTATTCTTCATCGTATCCTGTATTTCTCTTACCCTATCTAGTATTTCAGATTTACTATTATAGTCATACATGAACACTAAAAATTCATCTCCTGATATTCTTGCAACGACTGCATTGGATCCCTCTAGTTTTTTAAGTATACTAGCAGCTTGGCTAATATACTTATCTCCATATTCATGGCCATAGGTATCATTTACAAATTTAAGGTTATCTAAATCCCACATAATCGCTGCAGCAAGGCCAATATCCTTAGACTTAAGCTTCTCTGTGACTATTCTTCTAAATGCCCTTCTATTAAAAAGTTGAGTAAGACTATCATGGTCCCTATCATATTCTATTTTCATCTTTTCTAAAATATCTTGAGTTACATCT
>JAGAVZ010000242.1 GCA_017941635.1 Cellulosilyticum sp. | reverse complement strand
TCTGATGCTCTACCAACTAAGCTAATGACCCATATCGGTTAAGATTTTCCTAACCACAAAAATCATTATAGACTTTCTCTTGATACTTGTCAACCTTTTTTACAAAATAATATAATTTTTAGATTTTTATTAAGTTATGTATTGATCCTCAAAAATAGATTTTAACTTAATCCTTTTATTCATTTCATTTACATACTATTTTTCAATAAGAAAAGTCTCGCCTATACCCTAAGTGTATAAACGAGACGCTTCTACATTTATTAAAAAGCATTTTAAACTTAACTTTACATAGCTTTTAATAATTTTATGCTTTTTTCTTATTAACTTTTTTAGCTCTTGTGCTTTTCTTTGCACCAAAGTGTGTTAAGTCATACCATAATGGGCTGGCAATAAAGATTGATGAATACGTACCAGCTAATACCCCAATAATTAGTGGGAATGCAAATTCTTTTACTGACTCTGTTCCTAAGATGAATAATAACACAACCATAATAAGTGTTGTAACAGATGTACTAATTGAACGTCCTACTGTTTGGTTAACACTATCATCCACTAATTCAATTGGTGCACCATCATGATCTTTAAGACCTTTTTTCACTTTATTTTCACGGATACGATCAAATACAACGATTGTATCATTGATTGAGTACCCTACAATTGTAAGCATTGCTGCAATGAATGAGTTGTTAAGTGGTACACGGAAAATAGCGTAAGCCGCAAGCATAATCATGACATCATGAAGTAATGCAACAACCGCACTAGTACCAAAACGGTAATCTTTAAATCTAAAAGTAATATAAATTAGAATTAAAATTGCCCCAACAATAACAGCTTTAATTGCACCTGATTTAATCTCTTTACTAATAGATGCAGATACATCTACATCTTTAGCTAAATCTGTATCTTCTAAATTATATTTTTCTTTAATTGTTTCAAAAAGCTTAGTTCTTACATCTGTATCTGTTTGAGGCATTGTGATAATGACACCTGTATCTCCAGCTGATGTAATACTAATATTTGTGTGTCCTGTTACTTCTGTAGCAATCTTTTGGATGTCATCTTTTATGTCATTTGAAAAGTTTTGTTTAACATCTACTTGAATTAAAGAGCCACCAGTAAACTGAATATCTTTACTAAATGCCCCTTGTCCTCTAAACATGTTGATGACCATAAAGAGTACTCCTAAGCCAATGACAACACATGATAAAGCATAATATTTCTTTCTATTTTCAATTACTTTAATTTGCATGGTTTAGGCCTCCTTTCCAGTCTTCTTAAGTACAGCAAATAATGTAGGTTTCTTGATATTCATACCCACGAAAGCTTTAAGCATCATTTTTGTAATGATTAATGCTGTAAACATAGAAATCACAATACCTACGATTAATGTAGTTGCAAAGCTTCGAATTAAACCTGTTCCAAAGAAATAAAGAACTGTTGCTGCAATTAATGTTGTAATATTACCATCTAGGATTGAACTAAACGCTTTATTAAATCCTGAATCTACAGAAAGGCGTACACTTTTACCTGCTTGTAATTCTTCTTTAATACGTGCGAAGATAATAACATTGGCATCTACTGCCATACCGATTGAAAGCAGAATCCCTGCAATACCTGGTAATGTTAATGTTGCATTCATTGCTGTTAAAACTAAAATTTCAAGTCCTACATAGAAAATAAGTGCAATACTTGCTGCAAGACCGCATAAACGGTACATAACAAGCATGTATACTAAGATAATAACAAAGCCAATCATACCTGCTAAAAGGCTAGTACTTAATGCATCTGCCCCTAATTTTGCCCCTACACCTTCTGCACTGATTGCTTTAAGTGTGAATGGAAGTGCCCCTGCATTAATGTTATTTGCTAATGCTTTTGCACTTTCTAAAGTGAAGTTACCTGAAATTTGTCCTTGACCATCAGTGATATGTGCACTTAATGTTGGGTAACTAAGTAAAGTATCATCTAAGTAAATAAAGATATTTTCACCTTGATGTGCTGCTGTATATTCATCAAAGATTTTTGTTCCTTCATCATCTAATTGAATAGAAACAACATACTCACCTGTTTCACTATTTTGTGCTGGTCTTGCATCTTTAATATTTTTACCTGTTAAAATCGTATTAACTTCTTGACCTTCCATTAATACAAATTGGTCGTAGAAATAAAGCATACCAGCTGCACCAATTTCATTGATTGCTTTTTGTGGATCATCTACACCTGGAATATCTACTCTTAAACGATTTCCACCTTCGATAGATACCTCAGCTTCTGTGTAACCATTTGCATCTAAACGTGTTTGGATTAATGCTTGAGCAGCTTCCATTGAAGATGCAATTTCATCTTCTGACATCCCTTCATCTAATTGTGGTTCGTAAACAATATTTACCCCACCTTGAAGGTCTAATCCTAATTTAATTTTATTTTCATCGAAGAAAGTTTGAATAAATGATTTTTTCTCTTCTTTTTTATCTTCCTTCTCCTCTTCATCAACTGATGCTTCTGAATCAACTGCTTCTGAGGCATTTTCATCACCTTTGAGTTCATCACCAGCTTCTGGTGATTCACTATCAGCTGTATTTTCACCATCTGTAGTTGTTTCTGTGTTTTCTTCTGTTGTTTGATCTGAATCTGCTACAGATTCGTCTGCATTTTCAGTCCCCTCTTGATTAGCCTCTGTGCTATCTGCACTGCTATCTGTAGCACTGTCAGCATTTTCAGCTCCATCTACTTGTTCAATTTCTGTCACTGGGTCTTGTCCAATGCTCATGCAAGCTTTATAAGCAAAACCAACTGTACATGTAATAATTACAAGTAAAATAATAAGCGTCCAAATACTTTTCAGCTTTTTATTATTCGCTTTCATGTCTTTTCCTCCTTAGTACTTCATATGACACTAGATTGATTATATAATTTGTGTAAAATATAGTCAATTAAATACTTTGGTCAAAAGAACTATACCCCAAAAGTTTTTTACCCTCATATTTAAGATTTCCTCCTATTTATATAGAAGTTTCTAGTCTCTTTCATTTATTTTATAGTAATTCTGCCTTTAAACCAATCGCACATTCTAAACGCTTCTTTTGAAGTTCACAACCTATTTCGTATACATGGTGAATGTCCCCATGAAAATTATATGAGTTAGCGGCACATCCCCCACTACAATAGAATTTTGCCCAACAAGATTTACATTCTTTCTTACTATACACATTGCATTGCTCAAATTGATTTCTAAGCGCAGTATTTACAACACCTTCATAAACGGTTCCCATCTTGAAATCGTCTAATCCAACAAATTGATGACATGGATATAAATCCCCTTCTGGTGTCACAGCTAAATACTCTGTTCCTGAACCACATCCTGCTAAACGTTTATGAATACATGGTCCTCCTTCAAGGTCAATCATAAAGTGGAAGAAGTTAAAGCCTTCACCTTTCTTAATTTTCTGAAGCATATATTTTGCAAGCCTTTCGTACTCTTTACATAATGGCATAATGTCAGCCTCTTGAATAGCATAATCAGCTGTATTTGGTGCAACCACTGGCTCTGCGGATACTTCATTAAATCCTTGGTCATTAACATGCTTAACATCTTCCATAAAGTCCAAATTGTGATGTGTAAAGGTCCCTCTTATGTAATATTGTTTGCCACCCCTTTTTTCTACCAATTTCTTAAACTTAGGTAAAATCACATCGTAACTACTTTTTCCATTAGCCGTTGGGCGCATATGGTCATTAACTTCTTTACGCCCATCTAAACTTAAAACGACATTGTACATATTTTCATTTAAATAATCAATGATTTCATCATTTAAGAGTACACCATTGGTTGTCATAGTAAATCTAAAGTTCTTACCTGTTTCCTTTTCCCTTGCTCTAGCATACTCTACAGTACCTTTAACGACTTCCCAATTCATTAAAGGTTCCCCACCAAAGAAATCAATCTCGATATTTTTGCGGTGCTTAGAATTTTCAATAATAAAATCTACTGACTGCTTGGCTACCTCTAGACTCATCATCCCTCTATGACCATGGTATTCTCCTTCACCTGCAAAACAATAACGACATTTAAGATTACAGTCATGTGCTACATGTAAGCATAACGCTTTGACCACAGGTTCTCTCTTTAAAAAAGCTGGCACTAATGTCTCATATTGGTCTTCTGTATAAAGCATCCCTTGTTCTTTAAGTATCATTAACTCATCATAGGCTTCCCCAATTTCCATCTCACTATAAGTTGATTTAAACTGCTCTATAATCATTTCTTTTGATAAAGTCTCCGCAGATGGTGCAATGGCATAAGTTACTTCATCTACAATATGTACACTTCCACTATGTATATCCATTAGAATATTTGAACTTTCAAACTCAAATTGATGAATCATTGTCTTGTCCCCTTTATTTTCAATCTCATTTTTAGCTAATCTCTAACGCAAGTCCTTCTTATTAAATCTAATATTTTTTCTTCCATATAGATTTGTACTATGTATTGTTACGCTCTATATACATAGACATAATAAAAGCAGCGACACAAAGGTCACTGCTGCATTACGAATTTATTTTTCGCAAGCTTGGTTTCCTACAGTACAAGATGTTTTACATGCTGATTGACAAGATGTCTGACATTCACCACAACCGCCTTTTTTAGCGCTTTTTGGTAAGTTTTTTGTATTTAACGTTTTGATATGTTTCATGATATATTCTCCTCCCATAACAAATCTTATAAATTGTAACATAATTTATCTTTATTTTCTAGTATAATATTAAAATAATGTATAATGACATCATATTTTTCATCTTTTTATCTAAACGACACTTTTCTCATCTTCTTTTATAACTTTGTCTATTGGTATTGACTGAAATCATACCTGCAATACACCCTGTAAATAATACAAGCAATGCGATAAGTATGAGTGTTCCAATTGAAATACAGTCTAATTTACCAATCAGTGTCCCAAGTATTAAAAAAGTTATAAAATATACTGCACCGCCTACTGCTCCCCATTTATAGCCATTTTTATTTTCTACCTTCGCTGTATCATAGCCTGCTAAAAATGCAGATACAATAATCCCAATGGTTGTTATGATATTTTCAAATTTTGGCGTGGCATCTGTATATGTAAGAATAATGGATGAAAATAAAACAAAAATAGCTGTGATCACATAAGCCATAATATCTGCTTTGACCATTGTAATGAGTGCATAAGGTATATCTAGTTCCGTGCTTTTACTCTGCTTAGCCATTCCTTTCCCTCCTCTTTTATTCCTCTATTTATATTTTACGTCCAACCTATAGCGAGTATGATAAAATGTTATACAAAGGAGGTATTTTATATGAAATTAATTGATTTACATGTCCATTCCACTGCTTCTGATGGTACACTCACCCCTAGTGAACTTGCTGTTTATGCACATACAAAAGGGTTATCTGCAATCGCCCTAACTGATCATGATACTATCTCTGGCATTGAAGAATGTATGCAAAAAGGTCATGAAATTGGCTTAACGGTTATCCCTGGTATCGAATTTTCTGCTGACCATTATGGAAAAGAAGTTCATATATTGGGCTATTATATTAACCCAAAAGATGAAACACTCTCAGCTCAATTAGAAGACCTTATTGTAGCCAGAAGTAAGCGTAATGAAATGGTTTTACAAAAGCTTAGTGAAGTAGGATGCCCTTTAGAACTAGAGGATTTGATAAGTGCAGCTGGTAAAGATGCTGTCATTACAAGAGCCCATATTGCTAAAGCGCTTCTCAATAAAGGCTATATCAAAGAACGTAGCGAAGCTTTTTCTAAGTATATTGGAGAGGGTAAACCATGTTTTGTCCCAAAAGCACGATTTACGACGAATCAATGTATCAAGCTTATTCATCAAGCAGGTGGCGTTGCAGTTCTCGCTCATCCAATGCTTTATGGCTATAATCGCTCAGAAATCACTCAACTGATAAAAGGTATGAAAGCAGCTGGACTGGATGGTGTGGAATGTCTTTATTCAACGCATACGAAAGAAGATACGCACCACTTACTCCAAGTTTGTTCTCATTTAAATCTCCTTCCAACAGGTGGCAGTGATTTTCATGGTACCAATAAACCTAACTTAGACCTAGGCTGTGGTTATGGCCAATTGGCTATCCCCTTTAAACTACTAGCGTCTATCCAGCAGCACTTAGGTCTTTCTCTTCGTTAAAGCTCCCATCTATTATTTCTATTATAGGACCCAGTGAGTCCATTTCACAAAAGGTATAGAGGTTATACATCTTTTGACCTCTATACCTTTTATTTACCTTCACTTTACAATAAGAAACACTATACTTTTTCTCATTTTTCCATTATCATTAAACAGAACGCTTAAACTAAAGGAGAATCAAATGAGTATTTTAAATGTAAAAAATGTAACTCACGGCTTCGGTGCACGTGGTATTCTAGAAAATGTTTCCTTTCGTTTATTAAAAGGAGAACACGTTGCATTAGTTGGTGCAAATGGTGAAGGGAAATCTACCTTTTTAAATATTATTACAGGAAAATTAATGCCAGACGAAGGAACTGTAGAATGGTCTAACCGTGTAACAGTAGGTTACTTAGATCAACACGCAGCCCTCACACCTGGGACAACCATCCGTGACAACTTAAGACTTGCTTTTAATCATTTATTTGAATTAGAAAAAGAAATGCTTACCATCTACGAAAAAGTAGGCGAAGCTGACGAAAATGAAATGGACAAAATGATGGAAGATGCTGCTGAGATTCAAAATATCTTAGATAACAGTTCTTTCTATACATTAGATACAAAAATTGATGAAGTTGCTCAAGGTCTTGGGCTAATGGATATTGGTCTTGAACGTAAAGTAGATGAACTGAGTGGTGGACAAAGAACGAAGGTTCTTTTAACAAAACTTCTTCTTCAAAATCCAACCATCCTCATCCTTGATGAGCCGACTAACTACTTAGATGAAAACCACATTGAATGGTTAAAACGTTACCTTCAAAATTATGAAAATGCGTTTATCCTCGTATCTCACGATATTCCATTCTTAAATTCAGTATGTAACTTAATTTACCATGTGGAAAACTGTGAGCTTACACGCTATGTTGGAAACTACGATGAGTTCAAACGTGTTTATGAACTCAAAAAACGCCAACAAGAACAAGCTTTTGAACGTCAACAAAAAGAAATTGAAAAGCTTGAAGATTTCATTGCACGTAATAAAGCACGTGTTGCTACAACAGGTATGGCACGAAGCCGTCAAAAACAATTAGATAAAATGGAACGTATTGAAAAAGTTCACGAAAAACCAAAACCAATCTTTAACTTCAAACCTTATAAAGCACCTAGTCGTTTCTTAATTGAAGCACACGACTTAGTCATTGGTTATGATTCACCACTTACAAGTCCACTCAACTTTAAGTTAGAACGTGGTCAAAAAGTAGCAATCTGTGGGGTAAACGGTTTAGGTAAATCGACATTACTTAAAACATTACTTGGTATTATCCCTCCAATCTCAGGTAAAGTAGAATTTGGTGAAAATGTTAAATATGGTTACTTTGAACAAGAGGATAGTAGGGATAATAGTACAATCGCCTTAGATGAAATCTGGCAGCTCTACCCTTCTATGACAAACCACGAAGTACGTACAGCCCTTGCAAAATGCGGTCTTACAACAGACCATATTACAAGCCCAATGAAAGTGCTTTCAGGGGGAGAAAATGCTAAAGTTCGTTTATGTAAGATTTTGTTAGAAGAACAAAATCTTCTCATCCTTGATGAGCCTACAAACCACTTAGACCCTGAAGCAAAAGATGAGCTTGAAAAAGCCATTCGTGAATTCAAAGGAACTGTAGTGCTTGTATGCCACGAACCATACTTCTATGAAAGCTTTGTAACAGATGTATGGAATGTTGAACAATGGACAACTAAAGTTATCTAATGATTATCCTGAAACTTCAAAGAGCGATATAAAAATAGGCTATCTTAATTAAGATAGCCTATTTTTATATCATTTTATTTATACTCTATTCCATATACTATTCTTTACTAGACTTAGTTCAAAATAGCACCTGAATTCTATAATTTCTTAATCATCATTAATGCTTGATAATCATCTACTTCAAGTTCATCTTGGACAAATTCTGGTTCAATATAGAAGACTCCTCTTCCATCTGGTTCATAACCACGCTCTGCAAGTAACTTTTGAGCTGACGCATAAGGCTCAGCCAATCCCACACCTACTGCACAATAATCACTACGATGTTTTACTTTTTCTTCGATTTTATTCATTAGGTGTCTGCCTAATCCCTTATGACGAAAATCTTCAAGAACATGAATCCCTTTTATTTCTGGAATCCCTTCCTCTTCAAAATCTTCGTATTCACTCTTCCAGTCAATCTTCGCATATCCTGCAAGCTGCCCCATTGTGTAGATTACCACATATTGACACTGACCAGAGTTGGTTTCCTCTAAATAGGATTTATAAATAGATTGAACACCGGCAGGTTTTTCTAATAATATATCTAGCCTCTCTGCATCCTCTTCGTTCATATCTCTAACTATAATATCCTCGTCTACGTCCATTCTCGTCCTCCTTGTTTTATCTATTTCCTATAATGCTCTATTTTAACTGATTCCAATAAATTTTTCAATAACATGTGCTACGCCATCATCATTATTGTCAAATGTTACATAATCTGCTGCTGCTTTTACTTCTTCAAAAGCATTTCCCATGGCTACACCAAGACCTGCATACTCAATCATAGCTAAATCATTCTCCGCATCACCAATACAAATAATTTCTTCTTGTCTGATACCAAGATATTCACCTAATGCTTTCACACCTGTTCCTTTACTTGATTTCTTATTAAGAAATTCTAAAAAGAATGGTGCACTCTTAACGACTGTATAGTCATTATAAAAAGTTTCTGGGATATGTACCATAGCTGCATCTAAGACTTCTGGTGGATCAATAAACATAACTTTGATAACATCTTCATCTTCTTCAATCCTATCAAAATCCATTTCATGAACTTCAATACCATTGATACGCCCTTCCAACTCGGTATATTCATTCATAACTGGTGTAATGCACCCTGCCTTAGTAAACGCATGAATATTAACACCAATCGTCCTAGAAAGTTCATACAACCTTTTTAAATCACTACCTTTTAAAATGTTCTTTGAAACAATTTCTCTTGTTTTTACATTTTGAAGGACACTTCCATTAAAACTCATTACATAATCATCTTCTGATAAGAGATTGAGTTCTTCCAAATAACGCTCTAGCCCTGCTATCGGTCTTCCTGATGCCAGTACAACTTTAACACCTTTTTCACTAGCTTTAGCAATCGCATTTTTGGTTCGATTAGAAATGGTCTTATCCTCTCTAAGAAGTGTTCCGTCCATATCTACTGCCACTAATCTATACATGCTACAGACTCCTTTCTATCTTATCTTCTATTATACCAGTCTTTTCGTCTTTTTCGTAGACCATTTCTTGTTCTTCCTGTAAATATCTTGTAAATATTTAAAGGCAAGAAAGAATCTATCTCTGATTCCATCTTGCCTAATTTTTTAATCTCTCTTATTACTTTTAGGGATAATTTTATCTAACTTGCCTCTATTTTCATATTACTTATTTTTCATGTCTATGTAACTTCTCTTGTATTTACTTAAACTAGATACGCTATGTGCTAATGTTTATTTTGCTATAAATAAAATCCTTTTAAATATAAAGAGTACTTTTCCATCAGCCTGGATTGGATAAATCTTAGGTAATCTCTTTTCAAATTCTTTTATAAATGTTTCTTGTCTCACTTCATCCAGTCGCTGTAAATAAGGTCTAATCCCTGCCCCTTTAATAAAATCAATAATTGCATGATAATCCTCCATTATATGTGTATAATTTGTCTGCCAGATTTCTACTGCTTGATACTGTTTAACCAACATATCATAATAATGATTCATACTGTAATTATGCGCATTTAAAGCGATTGGTTCTTTAAATTCTTCAAACTGCTCTACCACCTCATCGATACAATCTTTAATAGGCATTTGCTCCCAATTGGGGACTTGCATAGCTAAAATACCATCTTTCGCTAAGATTGCCTTTGTCTGTGCCAAGAAAGTTTCTTGATGTGGTAACCATTGTAAAAAGGCATTTGAAAAAACCAAATCAAACTGCCCTAAGTCTTCAAGCGTCTTACTACAATCTCTTTGAATCCATTCTACATCTATCTCTAATTCTTTGGCCTTTTCTAGCATTTGCTCAGATAAATCTACCCCCGCAATTTTTGCCTGTGGAAATTGACTCCTCAGTGCCACCGTACTCATTCCACTCCCACAACCAACATCAAGTATCCTATTGTAACTCCCCTCAGGTAAACGATGGATTAAGTCTATACTAGGTTGTATACGTTCTTTCGCAAATTGATTATATAATGTTGCATTCCATTTAAACATCTTCATCTCCCCTTTACTTCATCCAATAAACTTTTCGTCTATTCACCAAACGATTGGATATATCTGTTTTGAACTTTTCATATTTTTATACTATCATTATTCTGCTTCATTTCCAATCCATACTATTTAGTCCATTCATACCAAAACATATCATTAAGCTATAGACTTTTATCAATACCTTCTATCGTTTAAAGACAATATATGTACTTCTAAATTTCATTTTTATGTTACTGCATTTAGTATAAACTATAAAAAAGCGAAAAGAACAACTTTTATACGGTTCTTTTCGCTTTCTATTGCCACTATCTTGCGTAACCACAACCACTCTTAGATGGTACTTTACTATCACTTACATAAGATGCTCTAAAAGCTTGTGTAAGCTCTGAAATCTCTTTCTCGCCATCAATATAAGGTTCATAAAAGTCATAGCCATATCGACCACCACAATCATCACAGCCAAATTCACTATATCCTAGTGCCTCTTTTACAATCTGCTCTCTTTGCTCTTTCGTTGTATTTTTAATCAAAAATTTATCCATCGTTTTTCCTCACTTCCAATACACATTAAGTTCATTGACTTTTATTATATAATAAAGAGGCTTAATATGCGACCCAAACACGCCTATCAACCCTCTCTATACTTCTTTTATAATTGTACTACTCTTCATTGTTTCTAACCAATATTCTAGCTTCTCATCCTTTATTCGTCACTTAATACTTTTATCTTCTAACAAATGATTTGCCAATCACATATATACAAAAATAGCACCTATTATACCTCTTATAATAGATGCTATTTTTGATCTATAATTCCTCATGCAATCCTTTAATGGATTAAATAACGTTCTTTTAGCCTAATGTAACAACAACTGTATGCATACCATCATCTTTGAAGTCTGGAATGATATTACCTTCTACAGCATTACCATCAACAACTAAAGATGCAACACCTTTGCTTACATGGTTTGGATTTTGGATTGTGATATCATATTTTGTACCTTTGAATTCTCTCATTACTTTGTAGCCATCCCAAGCTTTTGGAATACATGGATCTACTTTAAGACCTGTGTAGTCTGGTTTGATACCAAGAATCCATTGGCTAATTGTAATGAAGTTCCATGCAGCTGTACCTGTAAGCCAAGAGTTTTTAGCTTCACCATGTCTTACAGCATCTTTACCAGCTACCATTTGTGAATATACATATGGTTCTGTTTTATGAATATCACTGATTTCTTCAAGATAAGCTGGTGCAATTTTCTTATAAACTTCAAATGCTCTATCTCCACGACCAATTACAGTTTCAGCACATGCAATCCATGGGTTGTTGTGGCAGAAGATACCAGCATTTTCTTTGTAACCTGCTGGGTATGTAGAGATTTCACCCATTTCAATATAGTATTTTGTGAAGGCTGGGTTGTTAAGAACGATACCATATTCTGTATCCAATCTTTCTTTAACAGAATCAAGTGCTTTTTCAGCTTCTCCTGTTTCAACACCTACGCCACCCATAACGCAGAAACCTTGAGATTCGATGAAGATTTTACCTTCTTCATTTTCGTTGCTACCGATTTTATTACCATAGAAATCATATGCACGAAGGAACCATTCTCCATCATAACCATGTGTTAAGATGTTTTGTTCCATTTTATCTACCTCAGCTTGTGCGCGAGCCGCTTCATCTTCTTTACCAATTTGTTTACAAAGTGCAACATATTCTTTACCAATCATTGCATACATACCAGCAATGAATACAGATTCAGCTTGTCCACCATCTTGGTTTTCTGTTGTTTGGAATGATTCACCTGGTGTGTTAGAGAAACAGTTAAGGTTTAAGCAGTCATTCCAGTCTGCACGACCGATAAGTGGGAGACCGTGTGGTCCAAGGTTATTTGTAACATGGTCTAAAGATACTTTTAAGTGGTGGAATAAAGTTTGTGCTTTAGATGCATCATTATCAAATGGTACCATTTCATCTAAGATACCAAAATCTCCAGTTTCTTTGATATATGCTGTTGTACCAAGGATAAGCCATAATGGATCATCGTTGAAACCACTACCGATATCGTTGTTACCTTTTTTAGTAAGTGGTTGATATTGGTGATAGCAGCTACCATCTTCAAATTGAGTAGATGCGATATCGATGATTCTTTCTCTTGCTCTTTCTGGAATTTGGTGTACAAACCCAAGTAAGTCTTGGTTAGAATCTCGAAATCCCATACCACGGCCAATACCTGATTCAAAGTAAGAAGCACTTCTTGACATATTGAAAGTAACCATACATTGATATGGGTTCCAGATGTTAACCATACGGTTAAGTTTTTCATCATTACTTTCAAGTGTATAGTGAGAAAGAAGGCCATCCCATTTTGCTTTAAGGTCAGCAAATGCTGCATCTACAGCTTCAGATGTTGCAAAACGTTCCATCATTGCTTCAGCTTTTGCTTTATTGATGATGCCTTTAGATTCCCATTTTTCATCCTCTGCATTTTCTACATAACCAAGCATGAAAACATATTCTTTTTCTTCCCCTGGTGCAAGGCTGATATTTATTTGATGAGCAGCTACTGGAGACCATCCACTTGCTACTGAGTTTTTACATTCACCATTCATAACACTATCTGGTGCTTCAAAACCATTGTAAAGACCTACAAAGCTATCACGATCTGTATCATAACCATCTACTGGTGCATTTACATTGAAGAATGCATAGTGGTCACGTCTTTCTTTGTATTCTGTCTTATGGTAGATGCAGCTACCTTTGATTTCTACTTCACCTGTACTGAAGTTTCTTTGGAAGTTTGTAGAATCATCTTGTGCATCCCATAAACACCATTCAATAAATGAGAAAAGTTTGAAATCTTTTTGTCCATCAGATGTATTTTTTACTTTTAAACGATGTACTTCTGCATTTTCGCCATTTGGAACAAATGCAAGTTGTTCTACACGGATTCCATTTCTTTCACCAGTAAAGATAGAATAGCCTAAACCATGACGGCACTCATAAAAAGCAAGCTCTTTTTTCACAGGTTTCCATGTGTGTGACCATACATCACCATTGTCATTGATGTAGAAATAACGACCACCATTGTCTACTGGTACACTATTGTATCTAAAACGTGTGATTCGACGAAGTCTTGCATCTTTATAAAAAGTATAACCACCACTAGTATTTGAAATTAAACCAAAGAATGAGTCACTACCTAAATAGTTAATCCATGGATATGGAGTTTGAGGGGTTGTAATTACATATTCGCGTCTTGCATCATCAAAATAACCAAATTTCATAAACGGCTCTCCTTACATGATATATTTTTTATTAACTATCTTAAATTTAAAGTTAAATGGTTTTAAAGTAAATGGACAATATTGCATCATGGTGTAAAAAAATATGCACTTTCTTATATACTCTATAGCGTTTTATTTGATGTAAACAGTCGATATTGTTTTTGAGCACTTTCCCATAGTTGTAAATTCTTGTAAATGTTTGTTTCTGTAAACATTTCCGTATGATAAGTTAATCTAAAACTTCCCTCAAGCTGACCGGATGATAAACTCTTTGAATTATAATGCCCAAATTTATTGACAAATCCTAACATAAGCCATTCCATCAAATCGTGTCCACAACAAATTTGCCATAAATCATCTATAATCTTATCTTTTTCTATTTCTAGTTCATCATTAGACGCTTTCTTTTTTTTTGATCCTATCATTTGATTTTTTTGTCCATTTTGTTGCATAAATTCGATAGGATAACCTCTTCTTTTGACTTCTTCTTCTAACCAAAGACGTAGTTGTTTTGTTGTATAAAGATTATGTTTTCTAGAATGAAACAAAATCTCCTGAATCATGCGGTCCACTTGAACTTCTAATCGGTTCATATCTATGAATTGCTGAAAGTCTAGTTGGCTAAAGCGTAGCTCCAAACCTTTCTCTAGCGAAATTTTCCTAAGACACCCTATTAATGCTACATTTTTTAGCATCCAATAGATTAACTTCTCTTGTACTTGTCGTTCAAACTTTGCCCTTTTTCCTTCATCTCCATATTCAATAAAAACATAATCGAAAGCCTTCGAACGTAGCATCATACATTCTAAGTCATGGACATCTGTCACAAATAACTGCTTGGATAGATATGTACTATCTGATTGAACATGCCAAAAATCCGCATCTATAATACCAATAATCCCCTCTAAATGCGCTTCCTCACATAACGTAACTGCTTCTATGACATTGTCTTTGCTCTCCCCAATAATTAGTTCACAATACTTTGGATTAAGTAGCTTTCCATAAACTTTATAATCTGTTACACCCTCTACTACCACTAAAGTTTTTGATTTCTTTCCACTTCTGAGCATTCCTAGTTTCGTCATCAAACGCTTACTGGTTAAATAGGATTGCATACCTTTGCCTCCAGCCCTGTGGTAAGATCCCATCTTCCATTGATAATATCAGGTGAGTGTGTTGCAATCATAATTCGAATTTGAGAAAGCTCGGAAATGGTTTCCATATCCTCTAAAAAGCTCTGCTGCCATGCAATATGTAGGGAGATTTCAGGCTCATCCATTAAAATAGTTGCCTGTGGTGGACATTTAAAGAGCAACTGAAACATTAATATAAGTTCATTTTGTTCACCTGAAGATAATTTATCAGCTTTTAGTACTTCATTGGTTGGTACTCTAAATAAAAACCCTTCATCCATACTTATTTCCATCACCTTATAAGAGAACCGTTTATTAATCAAATTACATAATACGTTAATCTTGGTAGCAAGAGATTCTACCATCTTGATTTTTTCCTCGCTATCTTCAATATATAATGTTAATACCATCCTCATCTGATCATCTAACGCTTCAAAGTGAGCCATCTCATCCATTCTAGAACGTGAGTATAAACCTACCTGCTCCATTTTTTTTCTTTTCTTTTCTAAATCTTTTAGTGCTTCATTAATCTCACTTTCAGATAAACAACAATTATCCTTACACTGCATACGTGCCATCAAACGATTTGGAAAGCTTCTATCTAGCTCCTGCCCATAATAATTAGCTTTTGCTAATGCTTCCCTCATCCAGTCACTCAGTTCCCTTGCATAAACCATTACAGTTGGAATCATCCTATTTTCACGAACCTGTGTTTTTTTTCTTTCACTCCATAATCTATTTGCATCTATAAAATAAATCGGCATCACTTTTCTTATTTCATTTAACGTTTGATCCAGAAAATTATTAATTACTTTACCTTCTTCAAGCTCATAAGTTGTTTTACTTCCTGCTTCTTCTAAAGTATAATAAAGCTTTTCCTCATTTTTATGTACGCTAATCGTCATTTCACCTTGGTCAAATGCAATAGCAAAACGCTTAAAG
>JAGAVZ010000241.1 GCA_017941635.1 Cellulosilyticum sp. | reverse complement strand
TATTGACTTTAAGGTTGCTCCTAGTAATAAAGCCCTACATCAAAGATGGGATGTGTTATTCCATCAAATAGGGGCGATGGTTATATTTAATTCGCCAGTAGCGTTAATTACGTTTTTTTGTTCATTAATAGAAGTAAGTGTATATTCTGTTTATAGTATGGTATTTAATGGAATAGGTGGAATTGTAGGTATCTTTAATAATGGTTTAGTAGCCGGAATAGGTGATATAATTTCAAGAAATGATATCAAAACTTTGCAAAGAGTATATAGAGAGTATGAATGTGGTTACTATATGATAGTAACTTGGATTTATAGTTGTGCATATATTTTAATTATGCCTTTTATTATAGTATATACAAAAGGTATAACTGATACCAATTATCTTAGGAAAGATTTAGCTTTTATGTTTATAGTTATAGGTATATTAAATACAATTAGAATGCCTCAATCTACGGTGATTGGAGCAGCAGGCCACTTTAGACAAACTAGATATAGGGCTTTAATAGAAGTTTTGATTAATTTAGTAGCATCTATCATATGTGTAAAAGCATTTGGGATGATAGGCGTATTATTAGGAGGATTCTGTTCTTATCTATACAGAGCAATAGATTCAGTAATTTATGCACCAAAATATATTACTCATTTGCCAATTAAAGAAACATTATTCCGTATTATAAGAATGGTGGTAATAGGAATAATTGTAGTTATGTCAGTTAATGTACTGATTGATATACAAATAAATAGCTTTATACACTGGATTATATGGGGATGTATTATAGCTGTTTGGTCTAGTATAGTAGTATTTTTAGGAAACTATTTATGTGAAAAACAAACCATACATAATTTAATCAACAGAGTTATAAGAATTATAAAGCATTAGGAGTAATCTATTATGAAAAAAGTAATGTTAGTTTTTGGGACAAGGCCAGAAGCAATAAAAATGTGTCCATTAGTTAAAGAACTAAAGACAAGACAGAACTTAGAAACAATAGTATGTGTAACAGGTCAACATCGTCAGATGTTAGATCAAGTATTACAAGCATTTGATGTAGTACCTGATTATGACCTAAGCATTATGAAAGATAAGCAAACACTCTTTGATGTAACACAGAACATTTTAGGTAAGATGAAAGAAGTTTTAGAAGAAGTGAAGCCAAATGTAGTTTTAGTACACGGGGATACATCTACTACATTTGTTACAGCACTTGTAGCATTTTATCTTCAAATACCAGTAGGGCATGTAGAAGCTGGTTTGCGTACATATGATATTTACTCACCATTCCCAGAAGAGTTTAATAGACAAGCTACAGGTATCGTAGCGCAGTACCACTTTGCACCTACAGAAGTATCCAAGCAAAACCTATTAAATGAAGGTAAGAAGGCAGAGCAGGTTTATGTGACAGGGAATACTGCAATCGATGCACTTAAGACGACTGTAAAAGAAGACTATTCTCATCCAGTACTTGAGTGGGCAGGAGATAGTAGACTCATTATGCTTACAGCTCATAGAAGAGAAAACTTAGGTGAGCCACTAAAACATATGTTCAGTGCGATTAAGCGTATTGTTGATGAAAATGAAGATATTAAAGTAATTTATCCAATCCACATGAATCCAGTGGTGCGAGAAACAGCGAATGCAATACTTGGAGATCATGATAGAATTAGAATCATAGAGCCACTTGAAGTATTGGACTTCCATAACTTTCTTAACAAATCATATCTTATCCTAACAGATAGCGGCGGGATCCAAGAAGAAGCGCCTTCATTAGGGAAGCCAGTACTTGTTATGAGGGATACTACTGAAAGACCAGAAGGTGTAGCAGCAGGAACACTTAAATTAGTAGGAACAGACGAAGAAGTAATCTATGAGAACTTTAAAGAGCTTCTTAACGATGAGTCAGCTTATGAGAAGATGAGTAAAGCTTCTAATCCATATGGAGATGGATTAGCTAGTAAGAGAATAGCTGATGTACTCGAGGAAAGTATATAAATGAATATCAAGTGGAGGCTTTACCTTCACTAATGTACCAGGCACAGCACAATTTAAACACAATTCATAGCCAGGTAAAGCTTTCCTAGGGAGACTAATCAGCCATAAATCAAGATAAAGTATAGTGAAATAGGACATTTTAAGAAAAAATATAAAGGTTATATAAGTAATAGCTAATACCTTTCTATGATTAAGAGAAAGCTATATAATGAAAGAAGAATAAATTAGAAGTGAACAAGGGGAAAAATCGATTATGGAAAACAATAGTATCGAACTTTTAAAGATTGAAGAAGCCGATGTAGTAGAGAAGGAAAAAATGAATTTGATTGGAAATGTTGAAGGCCTCAACATGTTTTTTCAACAGTTACCTGTAGTAACTAATGTGTTGCAAAATGAATCATTAAAAGGGTGTTATAAATTGGTGTTTCCAAAGGGGATTATGGGGGAGTTAATGAAGTACAAAAATGGTTTTCTAAGTACTACTATTGTAGGGGTGGATAATAAGATTGTTGCACATGCAGGGCTGGTGCCAACAGGTGCACTTAACTTAACGCCCCTTATGATTTTTTCCATGATGTCATTAATTACAGGGCAATTCTTTTTATATAAGATTAATCAAAAGTTAACTGTTATATCACAGGATGTGAAAGAAGTAGTAGGATTAATCTATGATGAGAAGAAAGCAGATACGTCTGCAGCACATTACTTCTTTGAAAATATTAGAGAGAACTTATATACAGTATTATTTAATGAAGAACTTAGAAAATCTACATTAACTAATATTGTAGAAAACAATAATAGACTCTATGCACATGTGAAATTCTATTCTACAGTGATGCAACGTAATGCTGAGCGATTAAAAGAAGTTTTAGATAATCGCAGAAATACAACTAAGAGAATGGATGACTTACAAGAAAGAGTAGAGAAATTTAAGGAAAATATCGATCAGCAACACCTATGTTTTAGTCTATTATGTATTGGTAAAGTAAGGGAGATTCAAATAGGTCAAATTTATGATCAAATGTACCATAATAATCTCATCAAAGATCTTACCAAGCTCTCTGAGGTTATAGCGTTAGACATAAAAAATACATTTGAACATATAGATCAGACTATGCTCTACATTCTCAAAGACACAAATGGAAAAAAAGGTAATGAAGTGATAGAAGAAATTCAGCAAAACAAAAAGATATATTTAGATAAGCAAAGAACATTTGAGGAGCATACAAATTACATATTAAAGAGTATTGAGGATTTTACTGAGAAATTACTAACAGAACAAGTATTCTTAATAGATGATGGGAATGTATATGTAGCATAGAAATTTAGTAAGGCTACTCTTCAAGGGTAGATACGCAGTGAAGGGTAGTAATGCTTAAGGTAACACACAATTCGCATAATTAAAACATGCCAGAGATAACATCTAGTGATCTCTGGCTATTTATGGTTTAGATGAATTAATCCACCTGCTTGGTAGATAATATGTAAGCGATTAATTAGAAGGTGTCCAAAAATAAAAATCGTACAATTAGAGTTGGAGCATTTCACTCTAGTTGTACGATTTATTATTTGCAGTTATTTTGAATCTCTGGTGCCCAAGGCATTAGTTCCTCTAGTTCTTCAG
>JAGAVZ010000240.1 GCA_017941635.1 Cellulosilyticum sp. | reverse complement strand
TTTGCACCTAAATTTCTAACAAGATTTGATATAACTTTCTTTATTTATCTCTCTTATATTTTAAGTTAATCACCTACCAAATATCCTCAAATTTTTTAACTCAATGTCTATTATACTACTATAACTAATTATTAATATAAAATCCCTATTCTGTTTATTACATAAATATCCTTATTCACATCATTTCCTTTTCGTTTTTAACAATATTTTAACAACCCTTTTCCTTAACTTTCCTGTCAACTCATGTATAATTTATTATATAACTTTACTTTTTTACTAATGTATAGATAAATATTCTTAAAACTCTATTGATGTATATCTAGTTACCTTTGACACATAAAAAATTTTTTATATGGCAAAATTAAAGACGTTTATCTATACATAATTTCCCTAAAATCTATATAAAAGTATATTGGTAGGTGTTTTTTTATGCAACATTTAAAAGATGGTATTAAGACATTATCGCTCCTAATACTCTCTACTGGAATAGCTATAATCTATTATGCGCTTTCCAAAAATACAACAAATATTGCTACAATCTACATACTCTATGTGTTTCTTGTTTCACACTTAACTTCAGGTTACATATGGGGTGTAATTGCTTCTTTTTCAGGCATGCTAGGGGTTAATTATCTCTTTACTTACCCCTATTTTGCCTTTAACTTTACGCTAATGGGCTATCCTGTTACCTTTATCGCTATGCTTATTATTGCAATGATTACAATCACTTTAACGACCTATGTCAAAGAACAAACCAAAAGTAAAGCTTCAAGAGAAGTTTGCCTTAACAAGCTTAATGAAATTAATAAAAAGTTCATTATCGCAGATAGCTTTCAACAAATTGTTGAACTTACTTTAACTTATATCGTAAGCGCTGCAAATATTTCTTGTATCTTCTATCCTTCCGATCCTATATCTTGTGAGGATCCCATCGGTCTTTATGTTCATCCTGAAGATAAAGAAATCTTTGCATCTGATTATGAACAGGCCATTTCTCATTTTGCCTATGTATCACAAATGCCTGCTGGTATGGATGCCCCTACTATCGCTGATAGTAAGTGCTTTTATCTTCCTATTGTTTCTCATGACCATATTTGGGGTGTACTTGGTTTTATGGCTAGCCAAAATCCTGATTTTATCAAAGATAATCTGAGTTTCTTTACATTAATGGTACCTCAAATGGCACTGGCTTTTGAAAAACAAACTTTAGCAGATGAACACCATCAACTTGCTATTGAATCTGCAAAAGAAAAAATGCGTGGTAATCTACTTCGAGCAGTTTCTCACGATTTAAGAACTCCTTTAACGAGTATGATTGGTTCTAGTTCTATCTATATTGAACATAATGATAAATTAAATGAAACTGAAAAGCTTGAACTGGTTTCTCAAATTCAAGAAGATGCCAACTGGCTTTTACATATGGTGGAAAATTTACTTTCTGTCACACGTATTATTAAAGAAACAGCTAAGGTCATTAAGAGTATAGAATTTTTAGAAGAAGTCATTTCAGAGGCTGTTTTAAGAGTAAAAAAACGCTATGATGATGTTGCTATTGATGTTACAATTCCAGATGAAGTGATTATGGTGCCAATGGATGCCACCTTAATTGAACAGGTTATTATTAATCTCATTGAAAATGCACTAAAACACTCTAAGTCTCATAATCCAGTTAAAGTAAATGCTATTAAACAAAATGATTTTATTAGCATTTCTGTAATTGATGATGGTATCGGCATTCCAGATTCAAAATTTGATATCTTATTCGATGGCTATACTCCTGATAGCAATACCATTAATGATGGCAGTAAAGGTATTGGCATCGGACTTTCTATTTGTAAAACCATTATTACTGCACATGGTGGTACCATTACCGCCCAAAACCTTAACCCAGGTGTTGCTTTTACCTTTACACTACCTTTAGAAGATCATGTATAGAAGGAGGTAATACAATTGTCTACTAAAATAAATATATTAGTTGTGGAAGATGAAAAAAATATTCGCAACTTCATTTCTACAACCTTAAAAAATAACGACTATAAAGTGATAGAATGTCAAACAGGTAGTGAGGCACTTTCTATTTCAACTTCTCACTGTCCCGATGTCATTTTGTTAGATTTAGGCCTTCCTGATTTAGATGGCATCAATGTTTTAAAATCTCTTCGTTCATGGTCTGCTGTTCCCATTATTATTATCTCAGCTAGGACTCAGGAAACCGAAAAA
This sequence comes from Cellulosilyticum sp., assembly GCA_017941635.1. Lineage (GTDB taxonomy): Bacteria > Bacillota > Clostridia > Lachnospirales > Cellulosilyticaceae > Cellulosilyticum. The sequence continues at coordinate 21,569 of JAGAVZ010000240.1, read as the reverse complement.
GTTACTGCACTCGACTTAGGCGCAGATGATTATATTACAAAACCATTTGGTACAAGTGAACTTTTGGCACGAATTCGAACCGCTCTTCGCCATAGTACCAAACATAGCCCAAATAAAGTATTTCGCGTGAAGGATTTATTAATTGATTTTGATAAACGCCTTGTCTCTGTTCAAAATAAAGAGGTTCATCTAACCCAAATCGAATTTAAACTCGTTTCCTTACTGGCTCAAAATGCTGGTAAAGTTTTAACTTACGACCATATTATCACATCTATTTGGGGGCCTTACGCTGATAAAAATAACCAGATTCTACGCGTTAACATGGCCAATATCAGACGTAAAATTGAAGAAAATCCAGGTGACCCTAAATATATCTTTACTGAAGTAGGGGTAGGTTATCGTATGATAGAAGACCAAGATTCAATGCATATGTCATAAATCACAATAAAAAAGAGTGATTAAAACCAATTTAAACTTTTGGTTTCATCACTCTTTTATTCATTATCTTTACACTTAATACTTCTACATCTAAGCCCTCTTACGATTCATTACAAGATACTGTTCCCTTATCCCCATCCAATATTACAATTGCACCTGATTTCAAAATTTGTGTAGCATGCTCTGCTCCCAATAAGGCAGGAATATCTAGGCTCAATGCAACAATTGCAGCATGGGTATTAAAGCCATCCTTTTCTACAATAATCCCAGATGATTGTTTAAGCTCATCTATAATCCCATTACTCGTTTCTGGAATAACCAATATATCTCCAGCCTTAAAGTTTTTCTTTACCTCTTCTTCTGTTTGACATACACATAAGCTAGAGCAGATACTTTTCTTACTCAAACCACGTCCTTTAAGTAAAATATGCCCTACAACATGCACTTTAATAATATTGGTTGTGCCTGAAATGCCTAGTGGTACTCCTGCCGTAATAACAGCTAATTCACCTGAGCTTACATAGCCTGCATTTTCGGCAGCTGCTACTGCATGGTCAAATAAATCATCTGTATGCTTCTCTTCTTGAATTTTGAGTGGTAATACCCCCCAAGATAAATTCATTTGTCTACATACATAATCATACGTACTACATCCAATGATTGGACAAGATGGTCTGTATTTAGAAATCATGCGTGCTGTTTTTCCTGACTTTGTAACCGTCACAATAGCTGATGCATTTAAATCTATCGCCGTTGTACACGTTGCATGTGAAATCGCATTGGTTACATCCTTATTTCCTGTTTCTTCACGTTTTTTAAATCGTTCTTTATAATCAATGTCTGATTCTGCACTCTCTGCAATCTTTACCATTGTCTTTAAAGCTTCTACTGGATATTTTCCTGCTGCCGTTTCACCTGATAACATAATAGCACTGGTTCCATCATAAATGGCATTTGCCACATCCGTCGCTTCAGCTCTTGTTGGTCTTGGATTTTTCATCATAGAATCCAACATCTGAGTTGCTGTAATCACTTGTTTACCTGCATTATAAACCTTTTTGATAATCATCTTTTGAATAACAGGTACTTGCTGAATCGGAATTTCAACACCCATATCCCCACGAGCAATCATAATACCATCAGATACTCTAATAATTTCATCAATATTTTCCACGCCTTGCATATTTTCAATCTTAGCAATGATATTAATGCTGTTACAATTATATTCACTCAGAATCTCTCTAATCTGTAAAATATCCTCTTGGCATCTCGTAAAAGAGGCTGCAATAAAATCAAAGCCTTGCTCTATCCCAAAGATAATATCTTGCTTATCCTTTTCACTAATAAACGGCATTGAAAGTCTTACATTAGGGACATTAATCCCCTTCAAATTTGAAACCATCCCACCGTTAATAACCGTACATACAATATCTGTTTCCGTTATATGATTAACTTTAAGTTCAATCAACCCATCATCAATGAGAATTTTATCTCCTATTACAATATCTTTAGGCAAAGCTTTATAAGAGATAGTAACTTTATTTTTATCCCCTTCTATTTCTTTAGTCGTTAAAACAAATTCTTGCCCTTCCTCTAGTAAAACTGGACTTTCCTTAAAATATCCAACTCGAATTTCAGGTCCCTTTGTATCTAGTAAAGTAGCAATAGGTAGATTCAATTCATCTCTCAACTTTTTTATCCTCTCCATATTGCGTATATGTTGTGCATAATCACCATGTGAGAAATTAAAACGTGCTACATTCATGCCTTCTACCATCAACGCCTTCAAAATCCTGTCATCGTCTGTTGCTGGTCCTAGAGTACAAACAATCTTTGTTTTATTCATAATCCCAACCTCTTTTTTAGATTCTCTTTTTAGATTTATTAACATCTTCATTTTAGCACATCAGCTGGCAGACATACGTTTTTTCAGCCTTTCTTAGCATATTCTTTATGAAAACATGCCCCTATAGCATAGTCCCTTATTCTAGAACCGTCCCTATAAAAAATGCTATAAAAAAATGGCTATGAATCTAGATTTACTCTAGTTTCATAGCCATTTTCACTATATGAATTGCATTTTATTCTTACTGTGCTTTTTGTAGATAAACTATATTTTGACTGATTCACATTATTTTCTTAGTAAGCTTGTCATTGCATGGCATATTGCTCCTAATCCACCTCCAGCAATCATTCCTCCAAATATAATCATTATGCTCTCTGATATTTGAAATCTATTTGCTGTGAATGCCCATATCCCTGCCAAAGCACCGCATAAAATAATACATCCTATATAAAGTAATCGAACTGCCTGTTCTTTATTATCCATAAACTCTCCACCTCTTCTTTACCACCTAGAAAATCAAATCCAAAATCTATTCTTTTTCTAAACTAATATGCTCTTGTTTGGCTAACGGTATTTGTACTGTCACCTTAAATAAATCCCCATCTATTATAATATCCAATAACCCTTGTTGTAATAAAATCAAACTTTTTGCAATAGCTAATCCTAAACCAGAACCTTCCGTTGTACGAGAAACATCACCTCTTACAAAACGCTCTGTTAATTCATTTGGATTAATGTTAAGAGGTTCCTTAGAAATATTTTTGATAACACAATAGCCATATCCTTCACTGCTATATATTTCAATATAAACTCTTGTATGTGGCATGGCATATTTACATACGTTTGCTAACAAGTTTTCCATAATACGCCACATATGTCTGCCATCTGCTAACGCCCATACTTCTTCTAATTTATCATTTATAATTACCAAATGATTTGCTTCTATTCTATCTTGATATTCGCCAATAGCTTGACCCACTAATTCATCTAAACGAATAACCTTAAGTTCTGCTTTAACATTACCTGTTACTGCTTTAGACGCTTCAACCAAATCTTCAACTAATTGCTTTAATCTGTGGCTACGTTCATCTAATACCCCAATATACTCTCTAGCTGTTTCATTTTCTATATTTTCATCTTTTAATAAATCAATATAACTAATAATTGAAGTTAGCGGTGTTTTTAAATCATGAGATACATTGGTAATCAGCTCTGTCTTTAGTCGTTCACTTTTAAGGGACTCGCTTACTGCCTTTTCTAGTCCTGTCCCCATGGAATTAACTGTATCCGCCATTTCATGAAACATTGGTAAGCTACGGTCTAGCTCGACTTTTCTATCGAGTTCCCCTTCTGTAATCGCACGTGCTACTTGTAAGATTTTTGTATAATCCACAATAAGCTTCATAATCACAATCCCACAAAAAGCATTCCATACAACGATCGGTAAGAATACTAAAACTAAACTCCCAAAACTCCTATACAGATAATTCCCTACAATGAAATAGAGTAAAAAATCTACCAAAATATTAATCCCAACTACTGCTGCAATCACCAACCAGCCTTTTTTCTTACTATCTACTACATCATAAAAATGACGATGTACCTTATAACACCACAGATGCTCTAGCATACTGTGATTCTTAATATGTTTAATCCAACTAGATAAAATCTTTATACTAATAAATGCTGGTAAAATACCTATAATAAATAAAACCATCGCATTCAGTGGCATAAAGTTAATCCCCTGAATCCCCAAACTCATCATAGAAGATAAATGGATGCCTATAAAAATAACGAGCATTATAAAGAATAAATACACCGCTACCCCTATCATACACTGGATTTCTAGTGGAATCTTATCAAAGCTATTAAACTTAACTTCACTCTCCTTAGATTCCTTACCTACTATAAGAATCCAGTAAATGATTAATAAAATATCTACAACAATGGCTAGTATACAAATATTGTAGAATACTTCACTTTGTCTTTGATAAACCTTAGTATATTTATATCCTGTATAAAAATCATCTCCAGAAACTAACTCATCCTTCAATGCTACATAAATACGATACTCCTCTTGCCCTGTAAAATTCTCCCCAGCATAATAATTAATATCTGTTGTATACTGATCGCTATAATATGAAATACGATAACCTGTTCCATATTTCATATTTAAAAGATAGTAGCCATTCCCTATTAAATAGTTAGAACGACTAGTTAACTCCTTTACAATCTCCTCCGCATTTTCACCTGGCATATTGGTAATCATCTTCCCTGTAACCGTATTAACCGCTAAATAATCCAAATTCTTATTGGTCATGACAAGCTCATTTTGAATACGGCTATAATAACTATTCCTATCTGATAAAATCCCTTCTATCGCTTTTTCTCTCGTTATCTCTTCTCCATAATTTGCGATATATCTTTCAATCTGCTCTTCTGTAACCTGCGAAAAAATACTATCATCTGCATATCTTACAATCCAGTCTCTAACATATCCTGCTTTTTTCACGAATAATTCTCTAAATGCTACGCTATCATAATAGCTCGTCACATTTGGAAGCATACTCGTTGCCAAAATGCAGAGCATCATTACAAAAGTCGTAATATAAATCCCTACTAATGTAATCCCCTTAGATAATTTACTATACATAAACGTTCTCAATCTTTTATCTCCTTAACACTTATTCAATGATTTGTTTTTCACACCTCAAACAATCACTTAAACCCCTATTAAAGAATCTCTTTAGGCACGATTTTTTTCGATTAAATAACCACTTCCCCAAACAACCTTAATATACTGAGGTTCCTTAGGATTAATCTCAATCTTCTCTCTTAATCTACGGATGTGTACTGCCACTGTATTTTCAGGCGCATAAGGTGTGTCATGCCACACATTCTCATAGATTTGGTGCATGGATAAAACTTGTCCCATATTACTCATAAGATAAACCAAGATCTTATATTCCGTAGGTGTTAAGCGTATAATCTCTCCATCTAACTGAACAGTTCCACTTTGTGTATCAATACTTAATCCACCCGTTGTAAGCATTTGCGTTTTTTGTTCCAATGCACCTAATGTAACATATCTTCTAAGTTGAGATTTTACCCTTGCTAAAAGCTCTAAAGTGTTAAACGGCTTAGTCACATAATCATCTGCGCCAAAGTTAAGACCTGCAATCTTATCTGTATCCTCACTCTTTGCAGAAAGAATAATAATTGGAATGTTTTTCTCTTGTCTAATCCTTAAAGTAGTAGAAAGTCCATCCAAGCTTGGCATCATTACATCTAATAAAATCAAATGAATCTCTCGCTTGCTAATAATATCTAAGGCTTCTAATCCGTTATAAGCTTTAACTACTTGATAGCCTTCCTTCTGCAAATGTAATGCAATAGAATTTACAATTAACTTATCATCGTCGCATACTAATATTGTGTACATATCCCTATCCTCCACTTCTCGCTTTTCATCGCTTATTATAATGTTATACTCTTACAATCTTTTTAATAAGTTTCTTACATTTTTGTCAGTTAACTTTAAATTTCTCATTTCTACAAGCTTATATTAATCTCACAAACTGCCTACGACTGTGCTCACTCTACTCTTACTTCAAACTCAAACTTAAACCTTACTTCTTACTTTAACTTAATTTTCTCCTTAATCATCTTAATAACTAAGTCAATTACCTCACCTACAATTAAAATACAGCACAGCCCTGGGTATTTAAACAATGTATATAAATACATCCCCACACTGACAATAGCAAACACAACAATACTGAATACTGGCCCACCATCCTGATTCTCCTCATCTATATCCTCATCTAGCTGAAAGAAATATCGATCAAACTCATGCTCATAATGAATCCCCATTAATCTTTCAATAACGAAAAACACCCAAAACACCTTTAATCCATTGCTATATGTAAAAAGATACATAAGCAAAATAATAATATACGTCGTCATAACAATTCCTATTGGAAATTCACCTTTTTGTTTTTTATTTCTTGATTTTATATTTTTCTGTTTCATCTCGTCACCTCACCACGCATTATACTAATAAGCTTTTTCTAACCTATTTTCTAATGCATTTAGCATAGCTCTATCTAATTGATTTAAATATACATTTTTTCTTTTCTATTTTACTATAAATTTCTTGGTATGTATCATCCACTTATTCACAGATTATAATTCACAACTTTATTCACAGATTCTGGGTATAATTACCTCATTTTTTTATTATTTTTTTGTATTAATCCACAAAATTATGTTATCTATCAACATTTTGTGAATAACTTCTGAGCAATTGTGGGTATTTTCTTATATTTATCCACAAAAATAAACACTTAGTAATTTTTATAACTAAGTGTTATTTACCTCCATATTCCATGCATTCTATTTAGATTTATATTTCTTTTTGTTTTTTTGTTCATACATTAATTTATCCAACCTTATTAAAAATTGTTTAATATTCTCTCTCTCTTTTTGGTATTCCAAAATACCATAACTAAACTTTAATTCATATCCCTTATGATTCTTCAAATTAAAATCAGTAATAGCCGCTTTTACTCTTTCTAATTGCTCTATAATTTTTGTCTCATTACAGTTTTCAATAAAAATGAGAAATTCATCTCCACCTATACGAATCACTTTTTTATCTATTTGTATGTAGTCTCTTAAAATTTGTGTAAACGAAATTAAAGCCCAATCTCCTTCCTGATGTCCATATTGATCATTAATCTGTTTGAAATCATCTAGGTCTATATTAATAGCTGTTAATTTTACTGACTTGCGATTTTCTATATGTTTAATATATTGGCTATATCCCACTCTACTTTCTACCCCCGTCAATGGATCGTGTAACCAATTATAATAAATCATAAAAGTGTATGCACACACACATAAAATCCCTACTGTACTCCATATTGTTAAGACACTTTGCTCATTCATCTGTAATGATACTGCAATACACATAACCAAGCTAATGTTATATACCACATAACGATGATTTTTTAGCATATACTTTCCGTATTTTTTCATAATCCCCATAGTATAAATAAGGTAAATTAAATAATTTACCAGCACGCACCCAAAAAGCGGTCCTCTAACGTACTCATTTCTTTCATTGATATATCCCAACCATTGTGTCTGGATTGTAAATATCGTCAAAATTCCATTGAACACAACTGGGATATATAAAATCGGATTTAAGTACTTCTTAATCTTCGTTGTTTTTTCCATCCATGCCAACAAAAAAGCAGGCGCCGTCATCATAATTACAGGTATCAATAGAAAAATGAATATCATAGCTGCTTTGTGTAAAGTTTTATGCCAACTCACATCACTTCCACTAATATATGTACGTATAATTTCTAATACCAGTAGTAGTAAATCTAGTTCCATAATATATCTTAGCACTTTGTCTGTACGTTCTTGATCTCGCCGGCTAATATGTATGTGTCCTAATATAATACCTAGTAACGCTACACATATTAGATTGGTCTGTAATCTAAACCACATCTCCATCCCTCTATTCATATATAGAAATTCCTATTTTAAGACTCATCTCTTATCTATATAAATAAGTCCTTTATCCTTCATTACTTCTTATAAAATCAAACCAAATGGTTTTCCGCCTCCATATAGCTTTAAATTTCGTTATTAATATCATATTATCTATCTTTTTAGTTTATCAGTACTTTTTTATATTTTTTAATACGCTTATCTTTTCCTAAAAATTACTGTCTTAAATACTCACAAGTTTTTGTTTATTTTTTAACGTGACATCAACTTATATTTATAGCAAAATTCACATAAAATATCACTGTTTTTAACTTTTGCATTTATTTTATACAATTATTCAATTTTTTGATTGACAAATAAATAACATACATGATATTATCAATACAAGTTAGAAAACATCAAAAAATTCAGTTAATCGTTTTATTTTTTCGTATATTTTGTTAATTTTATAACGATTGCTGATAATGTTTTATTACCATACTAAGGAATATTATAAGGGAGGCTATTTACGATGTCAGAAAGCAAAAAAGTAAAAGAAGAAGCAGTACCTCAAGTTGATGCAGTAAAAATGGTTGATGAATTAGTTCAAAAAGCTAAAGTTGCTCTTGATGAGTACATGAAACTTGACCAAGCTCAAATCGATGAAATTACTAAAGCAATGGCTCTTGCTGGTCTTTCAAACCAAATGAAACTTGCAAAAATGGCTGTTGATGAAACAGGCCGTGGTATCTTTGAAGATAAAGTTACAAAAAATATCTTCTCTACTGAATATATTTACCACAGCATCAAACACGAAAAAACTGTTGGTGTTATTGAAGACAACGTAGATGAAGGTTATGTAGAAATCGCTGAACCAGTTGGTATCGTAGCTGGTGTTACACCAACAACAAACCCAACTTCAACAACAATGTTCAAAGCAATCATTTGTGCTAAAACTCGTAACCCAATCATCTTTGGTTTCCACCCAGCTGCTCAAAACTGTTCTCGCGAAGCTGCTATGATTGTTAGAGACGCTGCTATCAAAGCTGGTGCTCCAGAAAACTGTGTACAATGGATTGACGTTCCTTCTATTGAAGCAACTAACGCTCTTATGAATCATCCAGATGTAGCTACAGTGCTTGCAACAGGTGGTTCTGCAATGGTTAAAGCTGCTTACTCTACTGGTAAACCTGCACTTGGTGTTGGTCCTGGTAACGTACCTGCTTTCGTAGAAAAAACAGCAAATCTTGAACAATCTCTTACAGATATCATCCTTTCAAAATCATTTGATAATGGTATGATCTGTGCTTCTGAACAAGCTGCTATCATCGAAGCTCCTGTTTATGATAAAGCTGTAGCATTTATGAAAACACAAGGATGCTACTTCGCAACTAAAGAAGAAATGAAAAAACTTGAACCAGTAGTAATCGATCCAAAACGTAATATGGCTGGTCCAAACGTAGTAGGTAAATCTCCTGCTGATATCGCTCAACAAGCAGGTTTCACAATCCCAGCAGATACAAAAGTTCTTTGTGTAGAACTTGATGGTGTTGGTGAAGAATTCCCACTTTCAAGAGAAAAACTTTCTCCAGTACTTGCAATTGTAAAAGCTAAAGACGTTGAAGATGGTTTCAATAAAGCTGAAACAATGCTTAACCTTGGTGGTCTTGGACATACAGCAGTTATCCATACTACAAACAATGAGCTTGTTGAACAATATGGTGAAAGAATGAAAGCTTGCCGTATCGTTGTTAACTCTCCATCAGCATTTGGTGGTATCGGTGATGTTTACAACTCACTTATGCCTTCATTAACACTTGGTTGTGGTTCTTACGGTCACAACTCTACATCTTCTAACGTTACAGCACAAAACTTAATTAATAAGAAGAGAGTCGCAAAAAGGAGAATCAATATGCAATGGTTTAAAGTTCCAGAAAAGATTTACTTCGAGCCAGGTTCAGTTCAATATTTAGCTAAAATGCCAGATATCAGCCGTGCAATGATTATCGCTGACCCAATGATGGTTAAATTAGGCTATGTTGACCGTGTAACATACCAATTAAACAAAAACTTAAACAAAGTTGCTATTGAAATCTTCAGTGAAGTTGAACCAGATCCAGACTTAACAACAGTTCGTAAAGGTACTGCTGCTATGAACTCATTCAAACCAGACGTTATCATCGCTCTTGGTGGTGGTTCTGCAATGGATGCTGCTAAAGCTATGTGGTTATTCTACGAACATCCAGATTCAGACTTCATCGGAATGGCTCAAAAATTCATGGATATCCGTAAACGTGTTTACAAATTCCCTAAAATGGGTAAACTTGCAAAAATGGTATCTATCCCAACAACATCTGGTACAGGTTCTGAAGTAACATCATTCGCTGTTATTTCTGATAAATCTAAGAACATGAAATACCCACTTGCAGATTATGAATTAACTCCAGACGTAGCTATCATCGATCCAGAATTCGTTATGTCTGTTCCAGCTGCTGCAACAGCAGATACAGGTCTTGATGTATTAACACATGCTATCGAAGCTTACGTTTCTATCTTAGCATCTGATTACACAGACGCTCTTGCACTTCATGCAATTAAATTAGTATTTGAATACTTACCACGCTCATACAAAAATGGTGCTAGCGACCCAGAAGCTAGACAAAAAATGCACAATGCATCTTGTATCGCAGGTATGGCATTTACTAACGCATTCCTTGGAGTATGTCACTCACTTGCTCACAAACTTGGTGGTGAGTTCCATGTAGCTCATGGTCGTGCAAATGCTATTCTTTTACCACATGTTATCGAATACAATGGAGAAACAAATCCATCTAAATTTATGGCATGGCCAAAATATGGTAAATTCATTGCACCAGAAAGATACCAAGACATTGCTAAAATGTTAGGTCTTCCAGCTTCTACTCCAGAAGAAGGTGTTAAATCTCTTGCCAATGCAGTAAGAAACTTAATGAAAGAAATCAACATTCCATTAACACTTAAAGAAATGAAAGACCGTGATGGAAATCCATACGTTGATGAAAAAGCTTTCAATGAAGCTATCGAACCATTAGCTTACAAAGCATTTGAAGATCAATGTACAACAGCTAACCCAAGACTTCCAAAAGTAACAGAACTTCAAGAGCTTTACAGAAAAGCTTACTATGGTAAATAAGTCATTTCCAATTAGCTTTACAGCTATTTTCAAATACCTTCTATAATATAACAAGTGCGGGTTGTAGAATTAAATTCTATAATCCGCATTTGTTGTTCTTGCATTATTTCGAAGCATGGTATGTATGATTTTCTCTTTATATGTACAACTCATACCTTTTGGGCTACTTATGCTTTTCTATTTATATCTATCACTCATATCTTATAACCTACTTATGCTTTTCTATTTATATGTATGCCTAATACCTTTTCTGTATGATTTACTATCTAAAAATGATTGTAAGGTCTGATTTCTTCATTCTATTTCTAACCAATCCAGTATGTTATAATCAATCTAACATTATATAGCTCCACGTCTTACACTTAGTGCTATGAATTTCGTATTATGAGGTGAATGATATTGAACACATACGGTTGGTTAATCTACAACGGCGGGCTTAAATCCCCTAAATATATGGAACTTAATGAACTTTATGCTGCAGCGGCAAAAAAATTAGATATCAAGCTTGACCTTGTTGCTAACGATGAACTTTATTCTTATATCGAAAACGGACAAGCAACTATCAAAACAGCTAAATCATTAGAAAAACCTGAGTTTATTCTTTTCCTAGATAAAGATATTCGCCTAGCAAAACAACTAGAAAAGCTAGGATATAGACTCTTCAATTCTAGAGAAGTGATTGAAAACTGCGATGACAAAATGCTCACAGCCCAAATCCTATCAGGACATGGCATCCAAATGCCAAAGACACTCTTTTCTCCACTCTATTTCCATGGTACAGGCACAGGAAATCCTAATGAAAGTTTTACTTTAACCATAGAAAAAAAGCTTGGTTATCCATTAGTCATTAAAGAAGCCTTTGGCTCTTTTGGCGCACAAGTTTACCTCGTGCATAATAGAGAAGAACTTATTGCTAAGCAAAAAGAATTAATCTACACACCACATCTCTACCAAGAATTTATCAAATCCAGCAACGGACGTGATGTACGTATTTATGTAGTTGGTGACCAAGTAGTCGCATCCATGTATCGCCACAGTGAATCTGATTTTAGAGCAAACATATCAAATGGTGGCTCAGCTTTACCTTATACACCAAACGAAGCCTTCTGCCAAATGGCAATTGATGCAACCAAAGCACTTGGTGCCGACTTCACTGGTGTAGATTTAATGTTTGGGGAAAATGATGAACCTATCCTTTGCGAAGTAAACTCCAACGCTCATATTAAAAACATCTATGATTGTACTGGCATTGATGTATCAGAATTTATCTTTAAACATATCTTAGAGAAAATTAACTTTGGAGAAAAATAATCATGAATAATAAACAGATATCTTCTCAATTAAAAAAGGGGCTACTTATCTATAACCAAGTAGACTACGACAAAAATAAATGGTTTGCTCATCAACTCATCTCAAAAGCAAACCAATTTGGATTGGAACTGTCCCTCGTTTTACGTGAAAATCTCATTCTTACAATTGAAGACGGCCAATTTCTTGCCTCAATTATGCCAGAACGCAAGTTATCCCCACTCAATGTGGATTTTGTGATTAATCGTACAAGGGATACACTGATTGCCACTCACTTTGAGAAAATGGGGTGTAGGGTTTTTAATCATTCTACTGTTACCGACCTTTGTAATCACAAAGGCAAAACACATCAACTTGTTAATAGTGCTGGTATTCCTTCTGTAAAGACTATGCTTAGCAATATTCATTACTTCAAGCCTAGCCAACTACCTTTTTCTTACCCAGTTATCCTAAAGGCAGTGGATGGTCATGGTGGTAGTGAGGTTTATAAAATTCATACTGAAACAGAGCTTACTAAATATCTCAAAGACTTACGCACAGAGGATTTTATCTTACAAGAACTTTGTACGAATCCTGGCATTGATGTGCGTGTTTTCACTTTAGGCAAAGAAATTTTAGGTGCTGTAAAACGTATTTCTACAAGTAGCTTTAAATCTAACTATTCATTAGGCGGCTCAGCTACTGCCTACACCCTAAAGCCTGAGGAAGAGTCTTTGGTCAAAACCATCCTTAATCTGCTTGATTTTGATTTAGCTGGCATTGATTTTATCTTGGATAAAGAGGGACGGTTCTTGTTCAATGAAATTGAAGATGTAGTCGGTACACGTACTCTTTATTTAAATTATGATTTTGATGTGGTAGAACTTTTCTTAAAGCATATCTCTACACATTTATTTTGAAAAACTATGATGGCAAAATCCCTTTTAATATGATAAAAAGAAGGCTATAGAATTCCCCTATTCTATAGCCTTCTCGCTACTATCATCTTTCAACTATTTTTATCATTTAAGTATGTCTTGTATCTATCTTTCGAATTTACGATACCATACATAAGACATGACTAAAGGTACAATTGTCATGCAAGCTACAGAAATCATCATAATCACAAAGCATACAAATTCACTAAGTAAAATACCACTAACAATACTAATAAGCCCTACTACGAACATCATTTTCCCAGCTAATCTTTGTGTTTTATTCCAAACATCTGAGTTTGTTAATGCCCAAGGTGTTCTGATTCCCATATAAAAGTTTGTTTTAATCTTAGGCATGATATTTCCTAAAATAGCAAATAGAATTCCTATTAATATAAACACTACTTTTCCTACTGAAATTGTCCCTGGTAAGAAACTTTCTAGTAGAATAATGCCATCCATAATCATAAGAAATACTAACATAACAATTACAAATAAATCATAATACTGACCAAACTTCTCATAGTTTTTTCTCTTTGGGTCAATTTTAGGTAATACATCAAATAAAATAGCTAAAATAACTCCTAAAGAGAAAGGCATCCATACTTGCCACTTTGCACTATACTCTACTTCTCCATTAATGCCCCAATGCATCGGTACTTGTTCTGGTAAATGTGTGTACACACACGCCAATACGATGATTGGTATAATCCCAAATATATATGCCCATATCCTAGTGTTTTTATTTTTCATCTTCTTTCCCTCCTCTTAGTTGAATAATCCATCCCATCATTTCATCTAACACACTCATATTAAGCTCATAATATATAAATTTACCTCTACGCTCATCACTGATTAATCCCGCTTCTTTAAGAATAGATAAGTGATGTGAGATTGTCGCACCTGTTGCTTCAAAGTGGCTTCCAATATCTCCTGCTGTCATAGAACCATTCTTTAATAAATTTAATATCTCTCGCCTAGTAGTATCCGATAAGGCTTTAAAACTTTCTTGAAAACCCATCTTTTCACCTCCACTATACTTCACTCATTTAGACGTTTATCTAAATATATGATATGTCTTTACAAGCAAAAAGTCAACAACATTTAGATATTTTTCTAAATGTTGTTGACTCAAATTAATTTCTTGTCTGATATATCAATAGTTTCAGCAGTATTAAATACTCTAGTTTATTTTCTATTATTACAGAACTAGATACTATCTATCTCACTATCATTCACTATAAATTTGCTTTATCTTTATACTTCACACTCATCTAAGCCTATAATCTCATTGATAATGTGCCAAGCAGTAGAAATCCTATCTGGTAAAACCTTTGGCATATGTTCCTTATCACACCACATAGCATCCACAATTTCCTTACCATCTACTTTGATTTCTCCGCTTTCATATTCTGCAATAAAGCCTAACATCAGCGAATCAATAGAGGTCCATGGTCTACTTTGAAAATATCGGATATTCTTTACCTTGATACCTACTTCTTCATAAATCTCTCGCTTAACTGCTGTTTCTAGTGTCTCTCCTTGCTCCACAAATCCAGCAATCACGCTATACAATCCTTCTCTAAAGCTAGAATTATGTGCCATAAGAATTTGATTATCCTTCTTAATCCCTACAATGATAGCTGGTGAAATTCTTGGGAACTGTAAATGTCCACAATTAGGGCATTTTTTAGCCCTTTCATCCACTTTTCGCTGGTACAAATTGCCACAGCATCCACAATATTTTGTACTCCTATCCCAATTTAATAGATGCTGTGCCTTCACAACAATTTGATAACACTCTATTGCATCATTCCATCTAGAATCTCGAAAACCAATCCATTCTAATGACCCCAAATCAAGCTCTTCTTTTTTCTCCAAAGCATATGCAAAACAAGCTTTTCCGCACCATGTTCCCAAATACCACAAGTCTTTACTATCTTGAATCAATACTTCACATTCCTTATAACATGGTATTTCTATTTGCTCGCTCTTTCTTACTAAAATCTGTCCTGCACTATAAATAAAACATAAATCTGCTCCTGTTATCTCACAATCTGGTTCAAACTCTGGCCAAAAGTCTATATATCCTTCTAAATCATTCATCTGTTTATATAGGAAATGTGTTATTGTATGGATTACAAAACCTCTTCCTATTTCCTCCTTAGTCTATATTTTCTTCTTTGCCTGTTACTTGTTATTCATCTTCCTCTTTATTATGCTTACTAAATCGATGTTATATTTTTATTAGATTCCCTTTTTCAAGTTCTGTTACTTTCACTTCTCTAATCCATACTAATTGCTGCACGAGTTGTCGTTGTTTCATATGTCTTCGTCACTGAAAAAAGAGGATCACTTGTTACGGATACCCCACCATAAAAATGCTCATCTACAAATGCTGGTAAAGTTTCTTCATCAACAAGGTAATACCAAAACCCTCCAATATTTGCACTATCACCTGGCAAAGTATCAAACTTAATATTCTCCATCTTTAAGTATGGAATATATTTTACATAATCCATAAGTTCAGACATTTTTATATCCGTTTGGATATTTCTATACACCGCTGTAGCAACTTCCAAGAGCTTAGTAACCGGTAAATCATTGATGATTTTATCTGCAAAAGCAGATATAAATAACTGTTGCGTTTCTATTCTTCCTAAATCCCCCATAGCATATTGCTCTGAGTAATCTTTATTATGTCTCCATCTAAGTAAACCTTCAGCCTGCTCGCCATTTAGTACCTGGAGTCCTGGCTGTAAGTCAATATGTAAATCTTGATAGTTATCATCATATTCCATTCTTCTTGGTACATCCACTTCTATACCACCTAGTGCATCTACCAATTCTCTAATCACTTCAGTATTTACAACAACATAGTTATCTACTCTTACATCTAACAATTCCTCTACACTTCTAATGGTAAAGTGTCTCAAGTTTTCTATGCCACCCAAAGAACTCATATCTGTAATCTTACTCTCATATTGATAAATTCTATCTAATTCTTTTGCTTTATCACGTTGTTCTTCAGACCAATACACTCTTGTATCTCTTGGAACAGAAACTACTGATACCTTTTCTGTGTTGCTATCTAAATGTGCAATTAGAATAGTATCCGTACGACCTTCTCCCTTATCTACACCAAATACCATGATCGTCTTACTTTTCACTTTAGGTTTTTTTCCCTCTTTTTTAACCATATCCGAATTATGATGAGATGCTTTTGGTGTATAAGCTATATATTCTGTATCTACTTGAACCGCTTTAACTAAATTTCTGCCCACAATTAGCGCCACCATAAAGATAACCCCAACTACGCCAAGCGTAATGAATGCTGCTCTTCTAAAAAGTTGATTCGAGTGATTCTTTGATTTCTCCTCTACTTCCTGCTCTGTTTCTTTAATAATCTCTTTCTCCATTTCTTTACCTCAACTTATAGTATTTTTGTCTTCCTTATTTCTAAAAAGCAAATAACTATCTATCTTAAAACTACGCTCATAGTAAGCTTTTGTCAATATATTTAAAATTTGTTATACATCTAGTTTTATCTTATAGGATTTAATTCATTACTGCCACTGACTCGCATCTAATAAGACCTAGATAACAATTTACTCATAACAAAAGGCTATCTCACACGAGATAGCCTTCTAACTATAGTCTCTTGATAAAATATGCCTATAAATACTTGTGCCATACTTCTATTGTTGATTTAATTTATTAATTTTTTAATCCATTAACGAATAATTGCATATACCATGTATGCAGCATAAATTACTAAGCAGATAATACCTTCCACACGATTTGTTTTTTCACTCGTTCTTGCAAAGATGTAAGAAACAACTGTTATACCAAGAAGGATGATTGTATCCATTAATCCTTGGCTATTTGCATTAATTGGTGATACTGTTGATGAAACACCTAAGATAAGTAAGATGTTGAATAAGCAAGAACCTACTGCATTACCTAATGCTAATCCAGTTTCACCTTTACGTGTCGCAACGATAGAAGTTACAAGCTCTGGAAGAGATGTACCCATTGCTACGATTGTAAGACCAATTAATGTTTGGCTAAGTCCAAAAGCAGCCGCAATAGCAGATGCATTATCTACTACTAAATCTCCACCAAATACGATAGCTGCAATACCACCAATGATATAAACCACACTCATGAGTGGTGATAAAGGTTTCTCTTCTTCTTCCACTGCTTCTGTTCTATTTTTAAGTGCTTGAACAACAAGTACTGTAATATAAGCAACCATGCAGATTAATAAGATGATTCCTTCAATACGGCTAATGCGAAGATCCCAAATGAAAAGTAAAAGTAAAGCTGTTACTCCAATATTAAGTGGTAAATCTCTCTTTAAAATATCTGTTGGTGTATCTACACCTTTGATGATGGCACATGCACCAATAACAACCATTAAGTTGAAAATATTAGATCCAATAACGTTACTAAGCGCCATATCATTACTTCCTGCTAAACTAGCTGTTAAACTAACTGCAAGTTCTGGTGCACTTGTCCCCATTGCAACGATTGTAAGACCAACGATAACAGATGGAATCTTAAACATTTTTGCAACAGATGAACTCCCTTCTACAAAGAAATCTGCACCTTTTACTAGTAAAACGAAACCAACTAGTAATAGTATATACATCATAATTTGTTCCTCCTTTTAACCCCTCTTATGGTTTTTATAGTATTAGTTTTTATTCTTACAACTATCTTTAATAGTTGTAATCTCTTAATTAAGAAAACATATACTTATGCTATATGAGTTACTTTGTAAATCTTTTGTAGCCTTTGTATCTTTTAAATTCATAGTAACACTACTAATAATCTATTATCTTTTTTAGCATTTCCAAAAAGTAGCATTTTCTATACTTTTACCGTTATAAATCTTATTTATACGAGCGAGATTAATACAAGCTAAATGTCTATAAATAAAGTATTACACAAAAAAGACGAGACTTTTATTGCATAGCAAACAAACCATACAATAAAAGTCTCGTCCTTATTTCAGTATACAGCCCGGCTTGTTCAGCGTGATGACGAACTATATAACATCTATGTAGATGCGAACTACTCCCTAATATTGGTATCAGATTAGCACAAATATTTCACCAAGTCAAGAAAGTGATTTAATATAATAGTAATATATCTTTGAATACTTCGCAGCCACTTTCATACTCTATAATTGTATCTTCTATAAAATCATAAACCATCACAAAATCTCTTGTATCCCATTCATCGTTATCATCTTTTATATCTATAAACCAAGTAACAATCATATACCTTTCATCGATATATCCTTTAAAATGCATACCTCTTTTTCTAGGGATTTTCACATTCAAAGTCCCCTCTATTTCACTAATAAGATATACTCTGTCTGTATACTCCTCTTGATATACCCTATCCGCTCCATAAATCAAATTTCCGCTATATTTTTTATGCTCAATCTGCTTGATTTCTTTCACACTTAATGTATCTATATCCATTTGATAAATACGCTCTATTGTTGTTTCAAAATCCTTTATTCTATAATAAATTAGATTGTTCTTTCTTTCTATATAACGTACCCATCCGCTATTATAATGCTCCCCTAAAATTTGAAACGGCTCAAATGGACGGTTTTCTTTAATACTACTTATTAATTCCTCTAGTTCAATAATATATAATCCTTCTTTTTCTTTAACATATGCTTGATTTAATGTACCACTTTTTATTAAATGATAGATTTCTTCATACTCATAGTCTTCCATATAGCATTCATTAAAAAGAACATAGTCCTTACCATCTTGCTTACATCTAGGCATTTCATCAATAAGCCCATGTATGACTGTTAATCCCTTAAGCAAATTCACCTGCCTTATAGGATAGACTCTTCCCTCTACTAAATCTGCTAAATAGTAAATATAATCTATACCATTTTCTTTAAAATACTGATACTTATCCCCTTCCAATTCCTCTATATCTGTTGCAAAAATAAAATAATGTTCATTGATATAAATCATCGTACATCCTAAAGGTTCATCCGTATGAATCCTATAGTTTGTTAGAATTTCACCAGTTATTTGATGAATGACTTCTATTTCTATTTGATTTTCAAAGTGACCTTTTGTGCATATAATCTTATCCCCTACAACTCTTGCTCTTTGAATCCAAAAAGTATGCTCAGGAATTTTATACGTATAAATCAACTTGATTTGTTCTGTTTCAATACAATAACGAATCACTTCATACCAACAAACATCTTGTTTTATCCTTTGAGTTGCTAAAAGAACACTCTCTCCATTATAGTGAAGTATCCTTATGTTTTCTGAATCATAGTCCAAACCTTTTAAATTAATGATTTTCATTGTTTTCCTCTAATACATAACTTTTTACTTCACAGCTTTAATATAATAACCACCGCTAAAACATTCAGCTTCAACTGATACTATGTAAGTTTTATTTTTATCTAAAATTATCTTTTCTTTTCCTTTTGTATTTGTTTCAAATGCTTTAATTACTTCTCCATCTCCCGCTTTTAATGTAATGGCTAAATCCCCATCCTTAACCTTTGAATCATAATAAAAAGTTAACTCTGTTTCTTCATCAAAATCTATGAATGTCAAACTTGATTTTTGTTCTTTTTTACAAAAACGATCTTGCATTTCTATAACAGCATTTCCTTTACATATTAAAATACCAATAAATATCGCAATTATAGCAATCCCACATGCAGTAAACTTTTTGTTCATATTTCTCCCCGCTCTCTTGTTATGTAATTGAATCTTATATTAATCATAACCCGCATGTATATCATATGAGAAATATTTATAATCTCTTAATAATAGACAAACTACGATTTTACTTTTTTATAATCTCTCCTTCACCTTTTGACTTGAAACTATTTATAAACTACCAATCACTAATTTGCTCCTGTATAATCTCCATTAATTTCTCCATTGCTAAAGAAATGCTTTTATTCTTATGATACATAAGCTGCGTCTTAAATGTTGGAAAGCTATCATCCAACTCCACCATCTTCAGTTTCTCGTCCCTAATTTCTTTCTCTACTACATAATAAGGTAAAACAGCAATCCCTAGCCCATTCACTGCACAGCTTTTGATTGCCTCCACACTAGCCACTTCTAACTGATTACTATACTTAATCCCTTTCTTTTTTAAGTAGTTTTCAAAAGCAACCCTTGCCATGCAACCTTCTTCACTTAAAATAATGCTCTGTACTTCGTTCATTCTTTTTATACTATCTTCTAGTATTGTATTATTATCTTCTATAAAAGAAATCTCTGGTGCCATAATCATCACCATTTGTTCATCCCTTAATTTTTTTACACTGAGTTCCGTACTTTTAATTTCTGGCTCCACAGTCAAAACCATATCCAATCTACCTGCACATAAACGACTTCTTAACTCACTGCATTTAGCTGATTCTAAAATAAGATTAACCTTTGGATAATCCGTTTTATAAGTTGTTAAAATCTTTCCCAAACGATAAATAGTCAGTGACTCAGAAACGCCAATCCTCAAATTGCCTGTTATCTCATTCTCGTCTGATGCCATTTGCTCAATCTCTTCTTTCAAAGCTAGTATCTTCCTTGCATATGTCACCAACATCTCTCCCTTATTTGTTAAAACAACCTTTTTTCCAAGTCGGTCAAATAAAGAATCCCCTAGCTCGTCCTCCAACATCTGAATATGTGATGTAATCGTTGATTGTGCATAGCCCAATTGCTCTGCCGCCTTTGTAAACCCACCTAATTCCACTATTGCTATAAACGTCTGTAGTTGTCTAATCTCCACTTTTCTTCTCTCCCTTATCCTGCTTACTTACCCTATGTACTCTTATTTCTATCTTAAATATTACCTTACTCTATGATGTATCTTTATTCTATGTTTTATCTTATCCTGTGTTTTATCTTATCCTTTGTTTTATCTTATCCAATTATTTATATTTATACTATTTTTTATATTTATTGTGGTATTTATATTTATCCCGTACTCCATATTTCTATGTATCTTGCTCTTCATTATATCTCTTACTTTATCCTATGATTTTTCCTTGCGCAATGGCTTCTATACAATATTAACTCATATTCAGCTTATCCTATTTATAGTCTTTCTTTAATCACTCCGTACCATCAGCATCCATTGATTTTTTCGATACTTTTCTTCGGTTATTTCAATTTTATTTATACTACAAACAAAGCTATAATCACTTTATCAAACCAATTAGACGATTCGCCTACTCAATCAAATAAACTCTTTAGCAAATAGCATAAAAGCTTTCATACTAAAATTTTTATATCTCATCATAAAATAAATCACACTAAAAGGAGTTCAATCAAATGAAAAAAATTTTATTATTACTGGCAGATGGCTTTGA
>JAGAVZ010000239.1 GCA_017941635.1 Cellulosilyticum sp. | reverse complement strand
CTGTCACTTCAACTTCTGTATCTGGTGGTATGATATCTGATTGATTACAACCAGTTAATGAAAAAGCTAGTATTAACCCTAAAAATAACGCACCTATTCTTTTACTCATGCTTAGCACCTCCAAGTGTAAATTGTTCTAGCAATACTTTAAGTGAATTTCGGATATTTTGCTGATGCTGAAGCAATCTAGTTGCATCACTAATTTCTTTAGTTACATCTTGAATATTCTCTGCTATTTTTTGTGAATCTGTAGCAATCTCTCTAACTTCATTTGCAACTACAGCAAACCCTTTTCCTTGATCTCCAGCACGTGCTGCCTCAATAGATGCATTTAATGCTAGTAGTGTTGTTTGGTCCGAAATTCCTTTTATGCTATCAGCCATATTAGCAACTTCTTTAATAATAGATAGTTGTTTAACTGCTTGACTAATGGATTCTTTTTTACTCTTATACATATCTATAGATGCAACTAAAGCTTGTTCACCTTTTTCTTTAATGCCTAATGCTCTAGCTTTGATTTCTTCTGATGAAATGCCAACTTCTTCAGCCACTTTATAGAGGTTATTTGCTATACCTGATATATTTTCAATTGTCGTTCCTGCTTGATTAACCGAGTCCTCTACATTAGCTGTAAAATCATGAATCTGTGTGATTTTTTCGTCAATTTTATTTTCTTTATCTGCTACATCAGATATTTGTCTGCTGATTTCATTACTAGATACATCTAGTTCTCCTGCATTATCTTTAATATTAAAAATCATACCTCTAACAGAGTGTAAAGATTGTCTTATGTTATTGATGATGTATCCAATTTCATCTTCTATGTAATTTTCTGTATAATCCGATAGATTTCCTTCTGCCATTTGATCTGTAAGCGCTGCATTTTTTCTTAATTGAGAATTAAGACGTTTAAAAACAAATACCCCTATTGTAATAACTATAAAAAGTGCTATACAATTAATGATAACCACCATTATTGGTAACTGGTCACCGATTATAATTCCTGTATATGCTAATTTACTTGCCTCATTTAATTCTTTGGTAATGTATTCATCAAGAGCTGTTCTAAACTTTTGATTTTCTAATAAATATCTATTATTAATAGATTCTACACGGTCACGTAGTGCTGCTAATTGCCCATCAATAATCTCTTGCTCTTGGTCTTTTGAAACCTCTACCAAGCTCTCTTCTAGAAGGTGGCATACAGATCTCATACGCTCAAACCTTTTATAAATCTTAATAAATTCTTCTTTCTTGACTTCATCTGTAATTGTTTCATGATACTGTTCTAAAAGTGCGTTTGCATTTTCATAAAGCTCATTATTAATGTTTATAATACTCTCACTTGGTTTATAGCCATAAACTGTCTTACTAGTAGAAACGATTAAACTAGATAACATTCCAGCTGCATTAATATCTGTTTGAATTGGGACAAATATATCTGCATACTCTTTTTGAACATAATAATTTGATTTTAATTGTTCTCTGAGTGTATTAACATTAATTGTAATGATAACTGTTACAATAAGAATACTTGCTACCATACTTGTTAACATTAATTTAATAAGTGTTTTAAGCTTTAAGCTTTTTGTAACCTTAGCTGTCTTATTATTTTGCTTCATTTTATACCCCTCTTTGCTATATCTACTTGCTTAATATACTTCTGTCTATTTTTCTTGCCGAAATTATTTCTTTAAACTCCTTCCTGTTTTGAATAATCTATTGAATTATATCTAATAGCTAAAATTGTGTCAAAAAATGCGAACCATTTTTAGGGATTAATACTACATTTTTGTTGTTTTATGTGAAAAATTCTGATGATATTTATATTTTTACACTATAAAGAGTATCTAAACTAAGATAATTTATAATCATTCTTCAAGTTTAGCAATAGGAACAATAAGTGTTCTAAGACCAGCATCAATAACGTCAATAGGATGGTACAGATTATTGTGGCTACCTATTTGAATAGAAAACCTCAACAATAGAGTGTAATCATTTTTAAAGATAGTTAAGAGAAGTAGTAAGATATATGAGAAGAAGAGTGGGATTAATACTAGTACACATAAAGTAATTAGTATATAATAAAAAATGTTAGTCAGAAAAATATGAATTCATACTAATATAAAACAAAAGTGAAAAGATGGGGAATCATATGAAAGACAAAAAAGCATTTAAGATGAGATTAAAAAAAGGAAGGCAATACATATACCTATGAAATGGTGATTGATTTAAGTACTGTACCAGAGGGAACATTACAAGGAGCAGATGAGCTGATTTCATCAGAAGATGAGTGCTATGGATTTAGCATTGCTTATAATGATAGCGATAGCAATGCAAGGGAGCATCAAATAGGGTGGACAGCAGGAAGATCAGAGGACAGATCACTATTTGGAAATCTAAAGTTTGTGCGCTAGGTAAACATCATCAAGTACTATAATAGGCATATCTCAAAAGCAACACAACGAGAGATGAAGGGGAATGCATATGAAAAATAAAGTTATAGGGAATCTAACTCAAGAAAATAAAGAGACAGATGGCAGTTGTTTAATAAAACAGATAGGAGCTATTCATACCACACCGATGGGAGTTGAACGGATTAAACGTAATCTAGAGTTAGAAAATGGGGATGTGGTGGCTTGGTGTAAAGAGCGGGTACAAAATCAAAGTGCTGTGATTATAAGAAAAGGAAAGAACTGGTATGTCGAGGTAGAGGGATGTATTATAACGATTAATGCACATAGCTATACTATCATCACAGCGCATAAAGTAAAACACAAATAACGACTTTAAGTAATTGAGGGTTTAGCCTAAAAGCTAGACCCTTAATTGTTGTAAATAAGATAAACTACAGCTTGTTAACAATGGATAATAAAAGAATGAGAATAAAAAAGCAATGCACTAGGAAATAACATGAATAGGTAAACTAGGATATTATCTATAATTAACTATAGATTAAAAATATTAGAGGGAAAAGCGGTGGAGAGAGATTATGAAAAAATTAAATAATGAAGAAACTAGAGCAAAGATGATGCTCGTTTTAGCGATGCTCATCTTTGGAACAATAGGGATTTTTAGAAGATACATTCCATTACCTTCAAGTATGATTGCACTTGTAAGGGGCAGTGTTGGGATGCTATTTTTATTAGTGTGGGTAACATTAAAAGGGGAACACATATCATGGCAAGGGGTTAAGCGTAATGCTTTAGTACTTATTTTATCAGGAGCTTTTTTAGGATTTAACTGGATTTTATTATTTGAGGCGTATCAGTATACCTCAGTAGCCACAGCAACGCTTTGTTATTATATGGCACCGATTATTGTGATTTTGGTATCCCCAATTTTATTAAAAGAGTCTTTATCTATAAAAAAGATATTGTGTGTGGTCGTGGCATTAATCGGTATGTTTTTGGTATCGGATGTAATGGCAGTAGGAATTCAAAATGTGGCAGAGTTTAAGGGGATTTTGTTTGGTTTGGGAGCAGCTGTATTCTATGCAGGTGTTATCTTGCTAAATAAGCAAATAAAAGAGATTTCTGCTTATGATAAAACCATTATGCAGCTAGGAATTTCGGTGATTGTATTATTGCCTTATACTTTACTGGCAGAAAACGTAACTAAGATGGTTTTTACACCGCTTGGAGTTATGATGTTAATGGTAGTCAGCATTGTACATACAGGAATTGCCTATGCTTTATATTTTGGTTCCATGAAGAATTTAAAGGCACAGACCATTGCGTTATTTAGCTATATAGACCCTATTGTTGCCATTATACTTTCTGCAGTTGTATTAAAAGAGGAAATGAGTATATTAGGAAAAATAGGCGCTATTCTAGTTTTAGGTGCAACATTAATGAGTGAATTACCTGAGAAAAATGCAAAGTAGAAGAGAAAACGTATAAGTGGTAAATAAAAATAGTTTATCTAGAAATCTTAGAAGAAGATTCAGATTTGATTTAAAAAGTAATGTCAAACTTGATATTACCGATTAAGAAAAGAGGAGAATACAATGAAAAATTATATACACAAAGTACAATACTATGAAACAGATCGAATGGGCATTACCCATCACTCCAACTATATTCGTTGGATGGAAGAGGCTCGTATGGATTTTCTGGAACAAATCGGTTGGCCTTATGAAAAGCTAGAGGAGGATCAAATCATTTCACCAGTTACTTCTGTAGATTGCAAATATAGAATG
>JAGAVZ010000238.1 GCA_017941635.1 Cellulosilyticum sp. | reverse complement strand
CGGAGAATACTAATAATAAGATTGCAACCAAGAACCCGTAAATAGCCTGAGTTTCTGGTAATGCAGAGAAAATAATACCTCTTGCAAACATGTCATTGTCTTCTGCAACTGCACCTACAGATCCTGCAGCTGCCATACCTTGACCTAAACCGGAACCTAATCCAGCAAAACCAATTGCTACTCCAGCACCAATAGCTGCTAAAGCAGTACCTAAAGCAATTTCTACCATATTTAATTCACCTTTGAAATAATATTGATTTTTTAAATTTTAATTTAAGATATAAATGAAAAATTTTTAATTTTTAATTTTTGTAAATGTTCTTTTTGCTTTGAAAGCTTCGAATTTACCTTTACCTTCCATGAAGAATTGTGAGAAGAACTCTACATAGTTAAGACGTAAAGCGTTAATAAATGCACCTAATACTTGGAAAGCGAAGTTTGCAATGTGTCCACCGACAAAGACAATGATTGCGACAACAATTCCAGCGAAAGGAACCATGTTGTTTAACATTTCAGCTAAAATGTTAACAGTCATTGCGATACCACCGGTAGCTAAACATAATGCTAAAAGACGAGCGTAGGACAATACATCTCCCATGTAACCGAAAATATCCATTACACCGTATGCACCGTTAGCCCATACTAACATTCCAATAGTTGCAACTACTAATATTCCACCTAATACCATACCAATCATACCGACTGCAGGCATCATGAATCCTAAAGCAAGTAAGATAATACCAGCTTCAAATACAAACCAACAGATTTGAGAACCTATAGCATCTTTCTTGTTTCCGTATCTAAGGTTGTTAATAGCACCCATAATAAATCCGATATTGGTGTAGATAAGACCAACAATAATAGCTATAATCAATATAGTGTCCGGATGTACAAATGCTTCAACTGCAGGAATTACAGTTGGTAAACGGAAACCTGCTATTCTTTCACAGAAGTCACCTAATAAACCATTAGTTATCAAACCTAGTATAACGGCCCATAGACCAGACCAGATTAAAATCCAACCAAATGATTTCATGGATTCTTTAACTTTTCCAAGACCTCTGAGTAATACTACACCTATTGCAGATACAACTAACCCATATGCAGCATCGGTTAAACAGAAACCGAAGAAGAATGGGAATGTGATTGCAACGAAAATTGTTGGATCGAGTGCGTTGTAACGTACCGGTGAGTACATGTCAACAAGGTATTCGAAAGGTTTTGCATACCATCCATTTTGTTGTAGGATAGGAACATTTTCATCATCTGTACCTTCAACCTCTATTGTTTCAAAGGCACAATGTCCGTCAGAACTTTTTTCAACCAATTGTTCTACTTTTTCGGTATCTTTTACAGGTACCCAAGCTTCTAAGATGTAAGCGTCTTTAGTTTGAACAAATGATGAAAGAATTTCGTTCTTTTCTTTTTCATTTTCTAGTTGTTCTTTGAGAGCTAATATGTCATCGTCCCATTGTTCAGCAACTGCTTTTAACTCAGATTTTACAGATGCTCTTTCTGATTCAATTGTCAAGAGTCTTGAATCAGCATTGGAGATGATTTGTTGAGGAGTACCTTCAACGTTTCCTACTTCAATTCTCTCAAAGTCGAATTTACGAAGTGTTGAATAAACATCGTCGCTAAATTCATTAAGAGTTACTACTACGATAATTTCTTCTGCCTTATCGTCAGCAGGAACTGTAAATATTTCTAATTCATCAGTCAACTTACTTAATTCATTTTTGATTTCAGCAGCAGATACAGCATTAATCCTTCCAACAGTAGTAGAAGTGTACTTAGAATCTTTTAAATCAGCTAAATCCATGTCAAAATTAGACAAGCGATTAGCCAAAGTTTTATTAGACTTGAGTTCACTTGTTTCAGCGTCGAGTGCGGAAAGTTTTCCTTCTATAACACTTGTTTTAGCTTCAACTTGAGCTAAAGTATCCTCCGCCTTTTCAATAAAAGCTTCAGTGTCTAAATTATCAATTTCCTTTTGAACAGGTAAATCTGGACTAATAAAAGACATTAAAGTATCTTTTAACCCATGGCCTTCTGATAAAGAATTTCCTAAAAGTTCAGATATACCGTTTGTTTTCATAAGAAGTGAAGATAATTTACCAGTGTAAGGAGT
>JAGAVZ010000237.1 GCA_017941635.1 Cellulosilyticum sp. | reverse complement strand
ACTTGCACTGCTCAAACTCTTTTCTACCTCATCTAATGCCTGTAATGCACTTTGCCCTGCTAGAATAGCTTCCTCTATTTCCTTTAATTCATGATTCATTGTTGTTCTCCCTCCAAGTAGCTTAATATAATCTATTTTATCAGAGTTTTAGTATCCACCTCTATTATTTATAATTTTTTAATCCCCATTATATGATATTCCATTTAAAATAATCTAGAGTTCTTTGGATGGCATCAAGCTCCTTCAATTCATCATCAGTACAGTCTCCTTTTATAGAAAGCTTGTAACCCAAACCATTCATTCCAAAAATTGAGAAGTACTTTACCATCTTCTCATCGTCTATATATCCAGCTGTCACAGATCCACCATATACATTCGAGATTTGTAACTCATCAGGAACAAAATCCTATACAATATCCTAACATACTTATCGCCCAAAAATAGAAAAGGAACCCTATACTATTTTCTAGAGTTCCTTTTACTGTCATTTATTCAATTTTAAATACTTACTCAATGAATATTTATTCACTAAATATTCATGTTCCAAAGTTTTATTACATTGTTCCCAAATTTATTATTTGTTACCATGTTTTTTATTTACACCCAATACAAAATCTCTTTTGGGTCGTATCTATTTAATTAAATAACGCGTTTTGCGCCAATATATTTTTTACCTCTTGATGGGAAGGCATTTCCGATACAAATACCTGTTCTTTCATCATTCGCATGGATAATCTGACCACCACCGATATAAATTGCTACGTGCGATACTTGTCCGCTATATCCATAGAATAATAAGTCACCAGCTTGTAAATTATCACTGCTTACATGATAACCATTGTTTGCATATTGTGATGCTGAACTTCTATTTAAACTAATTCCAAAGTGTTTCATAATTTGAGATGTAAATCCTGAACAGTCTACACCGTTTGTTAAACTATTTCCACCATATACATATGGATTCCCTAAGAATTGTTTTGCATACTCTACAATTGCTTGTCCTGTAGCCGAACCTGTTGATGAGCTACTGCTTGATGGCTTTTTGTTTGGTTTACTACTTGTGTTACTTGAACTACTTGATGGTTTTTTGTTTGAAGAACTACTTGAACCTGTTGAATTATTACTTGCAGTATTTGAAGAACTGCTTGTATCATTTGATTCATTTGCTGCATTATTTGCTTCTTCTTGTGCTTTTTCTGCTTCTTCAGCTTCTACCATAATTGCCATAGCTTCTTCTTGTGTCATAGTCATACGTCTTACTTGTGTTAATTTAGTTGTTGGTAGGTAACTTAAGAAGTCTACTTGACTACTATTTTTAACATAATCTTTGTGTACAAATCCCTCAAAACCTTCTTGACTTACTTTGTACCAATCTCCTACACGGCAAAGCACAGAAATTTCATCACCTGCTACAAATCGCCCAATAATATTTCCATTCTCTGTAGATGGATAATCTCTTACATTTAAACCATCATTTACATCAACTACTGCTAAAACCCTATGTACATTGATATACTCTGCCTTAACATAAGCTCTTTTATCATCTGCTAAAATAATTTTTAACCAATCACCTTGTTGAGAAACAATCTCTACTGGTTCTCCAAGACCTACTTGTTTTACAATGGATGCTTCTAACTTAGCACCTGATCTAACATTTAATGTTTCTGTAGCTACTGTTCCATAAGCTTGACCATATGCAAACGTCGGTAACATGAGCATCGCCCCAACCACAGCCGACTTTAATACTTTCGATATTTTCACTTTAGTGTCCTCCTCGTATTTATTACTCTGCTGACTTATTTTATATTTTATCTCAAATTTATTTCATTTATATTTATACGACAATAATTACAATATATTAAATAATTATTACAGAATTATTATATGTAAGAAACTTATTTTTGTCAAGTTAACCCAATTTTTTAGATGATAGTCCAATTTTTGTCAATAAAAAACACCTCTTAGAGGTGTTTTTTATTCATTGATAGTCTGTATCTCAACTTACATCAATAAATCTTCTATCATCTTTAGCCATCTAATGCTTCATTTTGTTTCTTTATAAAATAGGCTAACTCATATCTAGTAGATGGTGCTGTCTCATACACACAATATTGAGGGTTTAGCACTTCTATAATTTTTTTTGCTAAGGGATGGTCAAATGGTATATGTCCATCTAAAGCATGAATATGTTTTTTTAATATTGTTTGTTTTTGTCTGTTATCTGGAGCTTCTTGATACCTTTTAAGTAAATAACGATTGTCACGACTCATATATCTTTTTGGTAACGCTTTATTGAGGTGTACACCTTTAATCCACTTTCGTGTTGGCCCAAGTGCCTCAATTGTTTTCTTAATATACATATAAGCATCTTTTTCTGTCCCAATCTGATTATTAGTTAAAATCAAATGAGAAACATCTACTAAATATCCTTTGTTAGGATATTCTATTTGCTCGATAAACCATTTTGTTAATTCAGGGTCTTTGTAATTAAGTCCTGGCCACCATAAATTTTCAAATAGTAAGAGTGGACCATCTGCTTCTTTTGGAAAAGCTTTATTGACTAATTCTATGGTTGCTTCCATGACTTCCTGATTAGAATAATCAAAGGTATACGTGAACGAATCCTCTGGTAAAATATGACTTACATGAAATACCATATATTCTGCTTCTAATGCTTTCGCTCTTTCATACTGTAACTTGTAGCTTGCTATTAAGTCTTCTGGTTGTTCACCTTTATAATAAGCAATTCTCTCTTCTTTCGATGGAAAAAGCTCTCGTAATTTCTCCTCATTCCCTCTCCAGAAATCTAACCACATTGGATAAAAGCTTAAGTGTACCCCTTTTACAATCTCTTTTGGTATGCGATTTAAATCATAATCCATTGTTAAACCGACTTCAATCCCATCCATTTGATGCTTACTAACAAAATTTTGAATTTCTTCCCAATCCTCATTAAACAATCCTAATTGCTTATTAGTAGTAGAAAGATGAAATAATTTCTCCATGACTTCCTGCTTTCATTATCTTAATTGACTTCTGTTTGGTGCTGCACTACGAATAATTTCTCTTAATGTTTCTAACTGTTCCTTTGACATATTGTGTTTTGGAATAATTTGTGCACTAATAGCATTCACATATAATCTAAAATCGTACTTTGTTTCAACAACTTTTACAAATATATCCCATGACATTTCCTCACTTGCCTCACCAATATCTAGTACAATATGTTCTGGTGAAAATGTATAAGTTACGCCATAAGCAAATGCAGGTTGTTGCATTTGAGTAGCTGTAATTTTCCATACTCTCCAAGGAATCATTACAAAAATTAATATTGGTACTAACAGTAAAACAATGTGGTTTGCCACAAAAACATCTACACGCTCACCTGTTGTAAACATTTTATAGAAAAAGTACGCCAGTACCCCTACACCAACTGCCATTACAATACAATTTACAATATTTTTACTTGCTACAGATGTGTTGTATCTTAAGACATCCTTTAATTTAAATTTAATTGGTAAGGATAATGTTGTATCCTTTTGCTCATTCATAGTTTGTTTCCTCCTTACTCATAATAGTGCCATTATAACATTTTTCATTGAAATAACCAATAATATGTCTAGTCTTTTTATCTAGTCTTTTACCATTTTTATACACTATTATACCCGTATTTCTTTTATTTTTCACTCTAATTTATACTTTAGGCTTTATAAATATCTGCCCCTCTTAATCCCATAAGTTATTTGTATTTACATAATAATCCATTCTAACAAAAATACTCTGCCTATAATAAATAGCTTTATCTTTTACCATTTATTATGAGGCAGAGTATATCTTTATAATTTTTATTTAGAATAAATACTGTTCAAACTAACTTTTGTTCTATGTAGTTTATAGTGTTGTTCCTAAGAATGCTGCACCAATAATACCTGCATCATTCCCTAATGTTGCCGCTGTAATTTTTGTTTTTAATGATAAACCACCATACATCTCATCTTGAACATACTTTGTAACAGGATTGGTTAAATATTCTTTTTGAGCACTCATACCGCCACCTAATACAATCATACTTGGTTCTAATATATTAATAATATTGGTTACGCCACATGCTATGTATTTAAAATAACCTTGCAGTACATTATCTGCCACTTCATCACCAGCTTGTGCTGCATCAAATACAACTTTGGCATTGATATTTTCAACTAAACCATCTTGAGCTAATGCTAGGATTTTACTTTCTGGATGCTCACTCACCGCATTTTTAGCTTGTCTAATGAGCGCTGTTGCTGAAGCATATTGTTCCCAACAGCCTTTGCGTCCACAGCCACATGGTAGACCTTGGTCATAATAAATCACTTGATGACCAATTTCTCCCGCTCCAAAGAAACTCCCTCTATTAATTTTCCCATTTGCTACAATACCGCCACCAACACCAGTACCTAGTGTGACAACAACTACATTTTGTTCACCTTTTGCAGCACCGCAGATGACTTCTCCCAGTGCTGCACAGTTTGCATCATTTTCTACATAAACATCTGTTTGAATATATTTTTGGATTTCACGTCGTACATTTACATGGTCAAAATTTAAGTTACTAGATGATAAAATCACCCCTTCGTTAGGTGAAGCAATTCCTGGGCTACCAATTCCAATAGAATGAATCTCTTTTTCTGTAATTCCTTCCATACTCATAACTTCTTTACAAAGCATAGCCATATCTTTTAATACTTCTTCAAAGCTTCTTTCACGGCCTGTTGGTCCACTGATACTTTGAACAATTTGATATTCTTCATTTACTAAACCTACTTTGATTGTTGTTCCACCTAAATCCACACCTAAGTAATACATGACAACTCCTCCTCAATACAGCTTATTCATATTTATTTTTTTGTAAATTATTCATGACACGTTCATTGAGTGCCTCTGCTGCATTGTAGCCCATTTTCTTTTGTCTGAAGTTAATTGCTGCTGTCTCACAAATGATAGCTACATTTCGACCTGGACGAATTGGAATTGAATTGGTTACGACATTGATTCCCATAATATCTGTAAATTCATTACTCAATCCTAAACGGTCATATTGCTTATTTTGATCCCATGCTTCTAGACGGACAATTAAATCGATATTTTTCGCTTCTTTTACAGCTCCTACACCGAAGATTTGTTTGATATCTACAATCCCGATACCTCTTACTTCAATAAAGTGTCTAATGACTTCTGGTGCAGAACCAAGGAGTGTTTTTTCAGAAACCTTTTTGATTTCTACCGCATCATCTGCTACTAAACGGTGACCACGTTTAATAAGCTCAAGAGCTGTTTCACTTTTTCCAATGCCACTTTCACCAGTAATTAAAACCCCTTCACCAAAAATATCCACTAATACACCATGCATAGATAATCTTGGTGCTAGTTCAACATGTAACCATCTATTTACCTCTGCTGAAAAGCTACTTGTTGGCATATTCGTCTTGAAGATTGGGATATTATTTTCCCTTGCACATTCTAGCATATAAGGAAATACCTCAAGTTCTTCACGACATAGAACGATACATGGAATTTCTTTGTAATCCATAAGACGCTTAATCTTCTTATTACGCTCTTCTTCACTCATTTTTTCAAGATAAGTATGTTCTACCTTACCAATAATTTGTAATCTTGTCGGACTAAAATAGTCAAAGAAACCAGCCAATTGTAGTGCAGGTCTATTGACATCACACTCTGTTATCTTACGATGTTTTAACTCAATTTCTGGCGTTAATGATTCCAGTTTTAACTGCTCCTTCATCTGCTCTACTGTAACAAAATACATATTATTCCTCCTCGTGCCCATCTTTAGCTTCTTCATTATAGCATTTTGTAATTTATTTTCCTATCTACTATATTGACAAATTACTGAGAATTTATTGTTCTTTTAATATCTCACACTTTTTCTAGTTATATCAATATAAACACTATCCATTTTAAGATTCACTGTAAATTATTTATGGAAATACTGATAAATATTTTTTGCGATATTTTTTGGAATACCTTCACATCCTTCAATTTCTTCTAAACTTGCATTCCTTAAATTTTCTACACTTTTAAAATGCATAATTAAGCATTTTTTTCTTTCTTTACCTATGCCAGGAATGTCATCTAAAATAGATTGCACCTGTGCTTTGCTACGTAATTTTTTATGATATTCTATTGAAAAACGATGGACTTCATCTTGAATTCTTGTAATCAGCTTAAATCCTTCTGAACGAGGATCTAGCAGAACTTCTTCTCCTTGATAAAGTAACCCTCTAGTACGGTGTCTATCATCCTTAACCATTCCACAGATTGGAATCCCAAGGCCATGACGCGCCATCACTTTCTCAGCTACACTTACCTGACCTTTTCCTCCATCCATCAAAATGAGATCTGGCATCTTGGTAAAACTATTGCCTTCCTCTTCTGTTTTCATACGATTGAAACGACGATCCAAAACTTCTTCTAAACTACCATAATCATTAGGTCCAAAAATACTTTTTATCTTAAACTTACGATAATCGCTTTTCTTTGGTTTACCACCTTCAAACACAACCATACCGCCCACAGATTGAATCCCTTGTGTATTGGAAATATCATAAGCCTCTATTCTATCTGGTAAATTAGGTAATCCTACTGCTTCTTTAATTTCTTCTATTGCACCTTGTGTACGTTGTTGTTCTTTTTTAATATGATCACCAAATTGACTTAGAGTTACTTCCGCATTTTTACTTGCGAGTTCCATGAGGCCATGTTTATTTCCCTTTTGTGGTACAGTAATTTGGACCTTCCCTTCACGCTTTTTACTTAAATAATCGATAATAACTTCTACCTCATTAGGTGTACGTTCAATCACAATTTCTTTTGGAATAAAGGTTGCATTTGCATAAAACTGAATAAGGAAATCTCTAAAAACATTTTCTATTGTTTCATCCTCTGTTTCCTCTAAATAGAAATGTTCACGCCCTACAAGCTTGCCTTGTCTTACAAAATAAACTTGTACTAAGGTATCCTCTGGACTCTTTGCATAAGCAATAATATCTTGATCTAACATCGAGCTTAATGTAGCTGTTTGCTTTTGCTCTATCTTTTCAATGGCCATAATTTGATCTCTCAAAGTAGCAGCACGCTCAAATTCTAAGTTCTCCGATGCATTGAGCATATCTTCTCTTAAATGTTTAATAACATCCTTATAATTTCCATTTAGAAAGTTCACTACTTCATCAATCATATGACGATAATCCTCTTGACTAATTTTCCCCTCACAGGGTCCATGACATTTTCCAATATGACAATTTAAGCACGCTCTTTCCTTGCCAATATCTTTTGGTAAATTTCTAGAACAAGTCCTAAGTGCCCATGTATTTTTGATAATGTCTATAATTTCCCACATTGCTGTCGTATTGGTATAGGGTCCAAAGTATTTAGCCCCATCTTTTTTCATTTGTCTGACTACGGTCATTTTGGGAAAGGCATCCTGTACATTCACTTTAATATAGGGATAGGTCTTATCATCCTTTAGACAAATATTATATTTAGGCGAATACTTCTTAATCAAATTACACTCAAGAACAAGAGCCTCTACCTCTGAACGCGTAATAATATATTCAAAACTGGCAATATGTTGAACCATCTTTTTTACTTTAATAGAATGATTCTTGGAACTTTGGAAATACTGCCTTACACGATTTTTTAAATTAATAGCTTTACCAACATAAATAATATTTCCTAGTTGATTCTTCATCAGATAAACACCCGGCTTATCTGGTAGCTTTTTAAGTTCATCTTCAATACAAAACATCTATACTATCCGGCCTCCTTTTAACGCAATTTTTACCTATATTATAACATAATCCCACATATTACTATATTATTTCATTCCTTTTAAAAATATATTATATTTTTGTAAGAATAATTGATATTTAGCACCAATTTCACTATACTTGTAGTATAGTTCAAATATTAAATCTTAGGAGGTCACTCTTTCATGAAAATGAGTAAAAATTATAAAAGACTTTGCCTAGCATTAGGTCTTACAGGTATTTTAGGTGCCGGTACAGTGTCTGCTGTTCAAGGTACAAAGAATCTTCAAGCTACATATAGAAATATTCAAGTTACATATAACGGTCAATCAAAACCAATTTCTAATGAACCTTTCTTAGTAGATGGCTCTACTTATGTACCACTTCGTGCAGTAGGTGAGATTCTTGGTGTAAATGCAACTTGGAACCCTGCAACAAACACAGTTGCTTTAAGTGGTGGTTCAACAACTTCTTCAGATGCTTCTGAAGCCCAGATTGCTCAATTAAACTATCAAATCGCTCAACTTACAAAACAACTTAGTGATGCAAATGCTGAGCTTGCAAACTACAAAGCAAATAGTTCTACAAATAACGGCTCATCTTCTTCAAATACATCAACTTCAGGTTCAAGTATTTCAACAGCTCAGCTGCAAGAAACTGAAAACTATTTAAATGATAATTTCTCTGATGAATTAAATAGTAATATTTCATTATCTTTTGACTTATCACTTGCAGGTAATCAAATTGATGTAACTATTTCTTACGATTCTAAAGCAGAGAATAATACCTATAATAATAAATTAACTGCTTCTACAGTTGAAAAATTCCTCAAACGAATTGGTGATAATATTGCAGCAACACATGCTGATATCGCTATTGCTGGTACTATTGAATATACTGGTGGCAGTGAAGAAAAAGTAAGTTTTGAAAGAACAAAAGCTGGCAAATATACTTACACACATGCTTTTGATGAAGAGACACTTGAAGAATTAATTGATGATGAAATGGACGGTTACTTCTACTTTGAAGGTATTACACCAAGCTCTTTAACACTCTCAGAATATAATGTTACAATTAGAGAAGCTAAATCTACAGTAACTGTTAAACTTTACTTATCTTCAAACTCTACTTTTACAGCTCTTTGGGGAACTGAACAAGATGATAAAAATAAAGATACAATTATATCAGCTTCAAAACGTAAAAGTGCTGTTACAGAACAATTAGAAAATCTTTATGATGTACTTACTGCAGCAACTAATGGTTATGAAGTAAGCATTGATGTTTACTACAATGATAAAGCAGATTGTATCGCTTCAATCGACGAAAATGGAAAAATTTCAACTGAATCTTTTACATACAAAGCATAGTAATTCCATTAAAAATAACGCCAAAAGAGGTATTCTATACTAAGTTAATTAGTATAGAGTACCTCTTTATTTTCTTATTTATTCTGTTGCATCTCAATATGTCTCTTTAAAAACATACCTGTATAAGATTTTTCATTTTTCATCACTTGCTCAGGTGTTCCTTGGGCTACAATTGTACCACCTCTAAATCCACCTTCTGGTCCTAAATCTACAATATAATCAGCTACTTTGATGACATCTAGATTGTGTTCAATAACAACCACTGTATTGCCATTATCTACTAATCTTTGTAAAATACCAATCAATTTATCTACATCAGCAAAATGTAATCCTGTTGTTGGTTCATCTAAAATATAGATAGTCTTGCCAGTACTACGTTTACTAAGTTCTGTAGCCAGTTTCACACGTTGTGCTTCCCCTCCTGACAAGGTAGTAGAAGGTTGTCCTAATCGAATATATGAAAGCCCTACATCCACTAATGTTTGTAGTTTTCTTGAGATACTTGGAATATTTTCAAAGAATTTAAGCGCCTCTTCAATTGTCATATTAAGGACATCTGCAATAGACTTATCTTTATAGGTTACAGATAACGTTTCTCTATTATAACGCGTGCCTTTACATGCTTCACAAGGTACATACACATCTGGTAAGAAGTGCATTTCATTTTTAATCATCCCATCTCCTTGGCATGCTTCACATCGTCCACCTTTGATATTAAAACTAAAACGTCCTTTTTGATATCCTTTCATTTTGGCTTCTTGAGTTTGTGCAAATAAATCTCGAATTTGGTCAAAGACGCCAGTGTATGTTGCTGGGTTAGAACGTGGTGTACGTCCAATTGGAGATTGATCAATATGAATGACTTTATCTAAATGTTCCATTCCTTTGATTTCTTTATGTGGGCCTGGTTTTACTTTTGCACGATTTAAATCTCTTGCTAAACGCTTTAATAAAATCTCATTAATCAAGCTACTTTTTCCTGAGCCTGACACCCCTGTAATGCAAGTCAATGTACCTAGTGGTAATTTTAAATTAACATTCTTCAAGTTATTGACTTTTGCCCCTGTTAAAGTTAAAGTATGCCCATTTCCTTTTCGACGCATCTCTGGTACTTCAATCGCTTTACGTCCACTTAAATATGCACCTGTTAGAGATTGTTCACATGCTAAAATATCTTGAATTGGACCTGATGCAATAACCTTACCACCATGCTCTCCTGCACCTGGACCAATATCCACAATCCAATCTGCAGCATACATTGTGTCCTCATCATGTTCAACTACAATTAATGTATTGCCTAAATCTTTAAGTTTAATCAATGTTTGAATCAGTTTATCATTATCTCTTTGATGTAATCCAATACTTGGCTCATCTAAAATATAAAGCACACCCACTAAGCCTGAGCCAATTTGTGTGGCTAAACGAATACGTTGTGCTTCTCCACCTGATAAAGTTCCCGATGAACGAGAGAGTGTTAAATAATCCAATCCAACATCTACTAAAAATCCAAGTCTTGCATTAATTTCTTTTAAAATACGTTCACCAATTTGAATTTGTCTTTCGGATAATTGAACTTCATCAAAGAAACTTCTTAAATCCCCAATGGCATATCGAGTGAGTTCATCAATATTTTTATCTGCTACTGTAACTGCTAACACCTCTGGTTTTAAACGTGCGCCTTTACATACTGAACATGGTACACTTGTCATCAATGCTTCATACTCTTGTTTGGTTGAGTCAGAAGACGTTTCATGATAACGTTTCATTGTGTTGGCTAGTACCCCTTCAAAAGCATACTCATAATGTTTTGTGCCATACATCCCTGCAAAAGTAAAGGATACTGTTTCAGTTCCTGTCCCATATAAAATCATATGTTGAATATCTTCAGATAGTTCATTAAATGGTGTATCCAAATCAAAATGATATTTTTCCATTAAAGCTGAAAATAGTGCATATGCATAACTCTCTTTATTTCCTATAGATCCCCATCCTGGAACAGCGATGGCACCTTCTCGAAGCGTTAAGCTTGGCACAGGAATGACAAGCTCTGGATCCACCTCTAAATGCTCTCCTAACCCTGTACATTCAGGACAGGCCCCTTGTGGATTGTTGAAAGAGAAAGAACGTGGCTCCAGTTCTTCAACACTAATATTACAATCTGGACAAGATAAACTCTCGCTAAAACGCATTTCTTTTTGCCCTACAACATCTACTAACATCAAACCATCTGCCAAACGCATAACCGTCTCAATAGAATCTGTTAAACGCTTTTCAATGCCTGGCTTAATAACTAAACGATCTACTACAATTTCAATAGTATGCTTTTTATTCTTTTCAAGTTGTACTTTTTCTTCTGTTAGGTCGTACATCTCACCATCAATACGTGCTCTTACATAACCATTCTTAGTTGCATTCTCCAATACCTTCTCATGCATCCCTTTTCGCCCTCTAACAACAGGCGCAAGAAGCTGAATCTTTGTACGCTCTTCTAACTTCATTAAAGTATCTACAATTTGATCCACTGTTTGCTTTTTAATTTCCTTCCCACACTTAGGACAATGTGGAATCCCAACACGTGCAAATAATAGACGTAAGTAATCATATATTTCTGTAACTGTTCCTACCGTTGAACGTGGATTTTTGCTTGTTGTTTTCTGATCAATAGAAATGGCTGGTGACAAACCTGAAATACTCTCTACTTCTGGCTTATCCATTTGACCCAAAAACTGTCTTGCATAAGCTGAAAGAGACTCTACATAACGTCTTTGTCCTTCTGCATAAATAGTATCAAAAGCTAATGAAGACTTTCCTGAACCACTAAGCCCTGTAAAAACAATCAATTGATCACGTTCTAATTCTAAATCAACATTTTTCAAATTATGAGCTTTCGCACCTTTAATGACAATTTTATTATCTCTCATACAGTTCCCCTTCTTTATTATTTACTAAGTTATACATATTATAACATCTCTCTACACCTTTTTCAAACAGATGTTCGATTTTCATTTCATTCTATTTACTTATTATTCTATATATCGTACTTATTGTATAGAGTGTTTTTTAGCTTTAGTATAACTCATCTTTTCTTTTTTCATGTTTTTACAATTGCTAAAGTTTTGTACTTATTATAGACAAATTTTTTTAGTATTGCTATTTATATATCCTCTTATTATCCTAGCAAATTTCTATAGTTAAATAGTTTTTAACTTGTTTAAATCATAAAAAAAGAACAATACCATTCTGGTATAAACCAGTTTGGCATTGCCCTCTCTATATTGCTACTTATTTATTTTTATAAACAGCTGCGATATCTTAGTTTTCTGCAATAAAGTTTCTTACTTGCTCTAATAACATTGATAATGCAACAGGGTTAAATCCACCCTCTGGAATAATAATATCCGCTCTTTTCTTAGTTGGATCTACAAACTGCTCGTGCATTGGCTTAACTGTTCCAATGTATTGTGTAACAACTGAATCTAAGTCTCTTCCACGCTCTTTAACATCTCTTAATAATCTTCTAATGATTCTTAAATCTGCATCTGTATCCACAAATACTTTAATATCCATTAAATCACAAAGCTCTTGGTTTTCAAAGATTAAAATACCTTCTAAAATAATTACTTTTGCAGGTTTTACTTCAACTGTTTCTTCAAGTCTTGTATGCTCTACAAATGAATATACAGGATGGTGGATTGTTTTTCCTTCTTTAAGCGCTCTCATATGCTCGATTAATAAATCAGTATCAAAGGCATTTGGATGATCATAATTTAACTTTGTACGTTCTTCGAAAGGTAAGTCTGAATTTGATTTATAATAGTAGTCGTGAGACAACACAGCAATATTGTCCCCAAAAGCTTCCTTAATGCGTTGTGTTAGGGTCGTTTTCCCTGAACCAGTTCCTCCAGCTATTCCTATGATCATGATGTTGTTCATTGTATCCTCCATTTTTGACAAAAAAAATATTTCAGCTCATTGCTACTATCCTTCATCATATCATAGGCTACCACAAAACACCAGTTGTTTACGTAAAAAAATATTGGAATATATCTACATTCATTGTTTAAAGAGGATAAATAAGGAAATACTATAGCTACACTACATATACCACATAACAAATACACAACTTTGTGATTTGATAATATATTATAAACATTATCAGCTTTACAAACAATGTTTAGCTAATTAAACGCATTTGAATTTTAAAGGAGATTTTAAAATGATAAAAATTGTAACAGACAGTACCTCTTATATCCCTATCCATCTACAGTTCCAGTACGATATTTCTATTGTTTCTCTAGGGATTTTACTTAATGGACAAAATATCAGAGAAGTGGATGTTCCTAACGAGCACTTCTATTC
This sequence comes from Cellulosilyticum sp., assembly GCA_017941635.1. Classification (GTDB taxonomy): domain Bacteria; phylum Bacillota; class Clostridia; order Lachnospirales; family Cellulosilyticaceae; genus Cellulosilyticum. The sequence continues at coordinate 4,227 of JAGAVZ010000237.1, read as the reverse complement.
AACTCTAGCACATGCCCCAGAAATCCCCTCATCCTCTCAACCTTCTCCTACTGAGTTGTATGAAGTTTTCGAAAATATTCTAAAGCAAGGCCATAGTATTGTTGCACTTTTCATATCCTCTGAAATGAGTGGAACCTACGCAAGTGCTCTCTCCACTAAACAAACTTTATTAGAAAAATATCCAAACGCACAAATTGAAATTATTGACTCTCGTACCAACTGTATGCAATTAGGTTATGCAGCCTTATGTGCTGCCAAGGCTGCAGCAGCTGGACAAAGCTTCGAAGAAGTAATCGCTACCGCAAACGATGTAGTCCAACATAGTCGTTTTCTATTTACACCAGAGACTTTGACCTATCTCAAAAAAGGAGGGCGCATCGGAAATGCTTCAGCACTCTTAGGCACTCTACTCCAAATCAAACCCATCTTAACTGTAGTAGACGGTAAAACAACTGTATTTACCAAAGTGCGTACTAAGAAAAAAGCCGTTGAGGCACTCATAACCGGTTTAATGGACGATTTAAAAGATAGAGATTTAGGAGAGGTTATTGTTCATCATATTCATTGCCCACAAGAAGGTGAAGCACTTGCTAGAAAACTCTCTGAAACCTTAAATCGTCCTGTTCAAATCCAATCAATTGGCCCTGTCATTGGTTCACATGTTGGTCCTGGTAGTATTGGTCTTGCTTATTATACTGTAGAAAAAAACACAAATAAATAAACAAATAAATACGTACTCATTCATTGAATCATTAGGCAGTATCTTCATCAAAAGAGTTCTAGAACTAAATTTTTAGTTTCAGAGCTCTTTTATCTACATCAAAATTGTTGTTCTATTTTACCAAATAAGCTTTTTTTAGTTCGATCAGATGGTCACGAAGTTCAGCTGCCTTTTCGAAGTTAAGTTCGGTCGCCGCTTTCTTCATATCTTTTTCGACTTTCTTCATAAGTTTTTCTAACTCTTCTCTGCTCATTGATTCAGGATCCTTTTCACCAAATAATCCTTTTTCTTCTTGTGTAGCCTTAGTCGTTGCTACAATTAAGTCTCTAACTTTTTTCTTAATTGTCTTAGGTACAATGCCATGTGCTTCGTTATATGCTTCTTGGATTTGACGACGTCTTGCAGTTTCAGATATAGCAGCTTGCATAGAACGTGTTACTGAGTCTGCATACATGATGACACGCCCTTCTGCATTACGTGCTGCACGCCCAATTGTTTGAATAAGGGATGTTTCAGAACGAAGAAATCCTTCTTTATCTGCATCTAGTATGGCAATTAAATTGACTTCTGGAATATCTAACCCCTCTCTTAATAAGTTAATCCCTACTAAAACATCAAAAACATCCATTCTTAAGTCTCTAATAATTTCAAGACGTTCTAATGTGTCAATATCTGAGTGTAGATACTTGATTCGTATTCCTACTTCTTGCATATAGGTAGTTAAATCTTCTGCCATACGCTTGGTTAAGGTGGTAATCATTACCTTACCTTTAGCTGCTACTACTTTTTGAATCTCACCTAATAAATCATCAATTTGTCCTTTTACTGGCCTAATATCAATAAGTGGATCAAGAAGGCCTGTTGGTCTAATGAGTTGTTCTGCTACACACTCTGAATGCTCTAATTCATATTGTGCCGGTGTTGCCGATACAAATAAAATCTGATTAATCTTTTCTTCAAATTCATCAAACTTTAATGGTCTATTATCTAATGCCGATGGTAATCTAAACCCATAATCTACAAGTACAGTTTTTCTCGCACGATCCCCATTATACATGGCTCTAACTTGTGGAATCGTCATATGAGATTCATCAATAATCATCAGATAATCATCTGGGAAGTAATCTAGTAATGTAAATGGTGTTTCTCCTTCTTCTCTTCCTGAAAGATGTCTAGAGTAGTTTTCTACACCAGAGCAGTATCCCATTTCTCTTAGCATTTCAATATCAAAATGGGTGCGTTGCGAAAGACGTTGCATCTCTAAAAGTTTATCTTCATTTTTAAGTTCTTCTAACCTTTCTGCAAGTTCTGCTTCAATACGTTCAATCGCCTTTTCCATCTTGTCGCTTGAGATAGCATAAAATGAGGCTGGGAAGATTGCCACATGTTCTCTATATCCTAATACAGCACCTGTTAGTGCATCGATCTCTGCAATACGATCAATCTCATCCCCAAAGAATTCTACACGAATGGCTTGTTCTGATTGGCTGGCAGGAATAATCTCTATAGTATCACCACGCACTCTAAAAGTCGCTCTTTGGAAATCCATATCATTTCTGGTGAACTGGATATGTACCAATTTTCTGAGTACATCATCTCTATCCATCTCTGTCCCTACACGTAAAGATAAAACTTGTTCGGAGTAATCTACAGGATCCCCCAATCCGTAAATACAAGAGACACTGGCAATAATAATAACATCTTTTCGCTCACACAATGCAGCTGTTGCCGAGTGGCGCAGTTTATCGATTTCTTCATTAATACTGGAATCTTTTTCTATATAAGTATCACTTTGTGGCACATAGGCCTCTGGTTGATAGTAATCATAGTAGGATACAAAATACTCCACCGCATTATCAGGAAAGAACTCTTTAAACTCACTATACAACTGTGCGGCTAATGTTTTATTATGGGCTAAAATCAATGTTGGCTTTTGTACTTTTTGAATAATATTAGCCATCGTAAATGTTTTACCAGAACCTGTTACCCCTAATAAAGTTTGATATCTATGTCCCTCCTCAATACTTTGGGCAAGCTCAGCAATTGCCTGAGGTTGGTCACCAGTAGGACTAAATTCAGACTGTAATACAAATTTCTCCATCAAAAACCTCCTATATTTCTTGTATTATTCTATCCAATATAAATGTCTATTTATAAAACGAACATACATTCTATTTTTAGTATAGCATAAAGCTTTAAAAAGTATAGGCACTTTCCCACATTCTTCGTTCTTTTCTTGCATTTTTGCGCTATTATTTTAGGCATTAAATTATCGCATCATCATTACACCATACATTCCTTAAATCTAAGCACAAAAAGCCACCCTCAATAAGCTAACTTTTAAATCTAACTTATTGAGGGTGATTTACTAAACATCTTGGCAACAAAACTCAAAGGCACAACTAGACAACTATTATCCTTTTTAATGTTGCAATAATAATATGCCTCCCATCAATCCTAGGATCGTCGCAATGGTCGTCCATCTACCATTCCAAATTTTTCGAGATTGAGGAATAAGCTCTCCACACACAATATATAAAATAATTCCTCCAGCTATACCTAATCCTGTACTGATTAAATTATCACTTATACCACTTAATGTATAGCCTAAGATAGCACCTATCCCCATCATTATGCCTAAACAGAAAGCTACAATAAGTAGTATCCCCAATGAGGTATTCGCCTTTTTAAAAGGAATAGCCATAGCAATTCCTTCTGGTATACTATGTAGTGCCAATATAATTGCAAAGCGACTAATTGAATCTGCTGACGTATGGGCAATCGTTCCTAACGCAAACCCTTCAGGAATATTATGTATCGCAATCCCTAATGCTAGTATAAGTCCTGTTCGTCCAATATTCTTTAGATGTAGATGTTCGCATTTCTTCTCCACGCCTTCTGCTAAATCATCTAACCCTATGCCCAGTAATGTTCCTATGATAATACCACAAAAAACCAAGTCCATCCTTCCTTGACTCAAAGCTTCTGGTAAAACGTCGAAGCAAATCATGGCCAACATTAAACCCGAAGTTGCCCCATATAACATCCCCATATTCCTACCACTTTTTATCTTAAAGAAATAAAGTGCAATAATACCTATGCTTAATCCGCCACCTTCTGCTATTAATCCCATTAAGCCTGTATTTACGATTTCCATGCAGCCGTCCCCCCTTATTACAAGATATGGACAAACTACTTATTTTATGCACTATCTTAGATAAATATAGTAAAAGAATATTCACCTATTTCTTACCAAAGAACGCTACATTCTATTTTGATATCAAGAAAAAGCACTTAAAATATGAAGTGTTCTCATTTCATACTTTAAGTGCTTTACATCATCCTAAACAGGATATATTTATTCTATTTCTTATTCATTTGTTACAGCTTTAAGTTTTTCTGTTTGGTCATATGTTGTTAATGCAGATACAATTTCTTCTACATCTCCATCAAGTACTTGTTGAAGCTTGTGGATTGTAAGACCAATACGGTGATCTGTTACACGT
>JAGAVZ010000236.1 GCA_017941635.1 Cellulosilyticum sp. | reverse complement strand
TCATACACTTTCGGATAGTTTTGGGCTTTGGCTTGTTGCCAGCCTCACCCAGTGTATGTTTGCCTCATATGTGATTTCTGTTCGTCAGACCAGAGCTTTGTCGCCGGCTTCCTTCAGATTCCACCTCACGATGGACACCCTTGCCTTAAACTATGTGCTTGGCACTATCAACCCGCACTCAGGACTTTCACCTGTTAGATTGCGCCCATGCTGGGCGCACGCAAAGAACCGGCTTGCCACCCAAGCCGGTTCTTATCTTCTTGTTTTTTATTTTTCTTCTTACATACTCATTTAATATTTATATGCTGAAATATTACTTCTATCATTTCACAGTCTCCTATGTAACATATCGTTTACCATTATTTATCTCTTTATTGAACTATGTTCTAAATAGATTCAATATAAAGTTCAACTACTATACCTTTCTTATCCCATTTTTATACCCAAAACAAAAGAGTTATACCCCTCTAATAGAGTATAACCCTTTTGCATAAATTGTATTATTTATTTGCTTTTTTGAAAGCTAAGAATTCATCGTAAGTACCAAGACGGTCGATAATACCATCTTCTGTAATTTCAATGATACGATTTGCTACTGTTTGAATGAATTGGTGGTCATGAGATGTGAAAAGAACATTTCCTTTGAACTCAATTAAACCATCATTTACTGCTGTAATAGACTCAAGGTCTAAGTGGTTTGTTGGTTGATCTAACATGATAACGTTAGAACCTGCAAGCATCATACGAGAAAGCATACATCTTACTTTTTCTCCCCCTGATAATACTTTAGCTGGTTTTAATGAATCTTCTCCTGCGAATAACATACGACCTAAGAATCCTCTTAAGTAGCTTTCTGTTTGATCTTCAGAAAATTGACGAAGCCAATCAATAAGATTCAAGTCACAGTTTTCGAAGAAATCTGTGTTATCTTTAGGGAAGTAAGATTGAGAAGTTGTTACACCCCATTTGAATGTTCCTTCATCTGGTTCTAACTCACCTGCTAAGATTTTGAATAATGTAGTTTGTGCAATTTCATTTTCACCGATAAAACAGATTTTATCTTCTTTGTTTACACGGAAGCTCACATTATTTAATACTTTCACACCGTCTACAGTTTTGCTGATTCCTTCAACTGTTAAGATTTCGTTACCAACTTCACGTTCTGGTGTAAATCTTACGAATGGATATTTTCTTGATGAAATTGGCATTTCTTCAAGTGTTAATTTATCTAATAATTTACGACGAGATGTCGCTTGTTTCGCTTTAGATTTGTTAGCAGAGAAACGTTGAATGAAGCTTTGAAGTTCTTTTACTTGATCTTCACGTTTTTTGTTTTGAGCTTTCATTAACGCTTGCATCATTTGACTTGATTCATACCAGAAGTCGTAGTTTCCTACGTACATTTTGATTTGACCAAAGTCGATATCTACTGTATGTGTACATACTGTATTTAAGAAGTGACGGTCATGGGATACAACGATTACTGTACCTGGGAAGTCTAATAAGAAGTCTTCTAACCATTCAATAGAATCAATATCTAAGTGGTTAGTAGGCTCATCGAGAAGTAAGATTCCTGGTTGACCAAATAATGCTTGTGCAAGAAGGACTTTAACTTTCTCCCCACCTTGAAGGTCTCTCATAAGTGAGTAGTGAAGCTCTGTTCCAATGCCTAAACCTTGAAGAAGTTGTGATGCTTCAGAATCTGCTTCCCAACCGTTCATTTCAGCAAATTCACCTTCAAGTTCAGCAGCTCTTTCACCATCTGCATCAGAGAAATCTTCTTTCGCATAAAGTGCATCTTTTTCTTGCATAATTTCAAATAAACGTGCGTTACCACGAATAACTGTTTCAAGAACTGGACAATCATCATATTGATAGTGATCTTGTTTTAAAACAGACATACGAATATTTTTTGGAATAGCAACTTCACCTGTTGTACTATCTAATTCACCAGATAAAATTTTAAGGAAAGTTGATTTTCCAGCACCGTTTGCTCCAATTACCCCATAACAGTTTCCTGGAGTAAATTTGAGGTTAACATCTTTGAATAATGTACGTCCACCAAATTGGAGACTCATATTATTAACTGTAATCATAAATGCTATCATCCTTTATTTTCATTGTTTTTACATATTATAACGTCAAAAGACGTAAAACTGTATTCAATTATATCACACTCGACAACAAAATGTAAACGTTCTACCTCTAAGTATAACCATTCCCTTCTAAAAAAAGACCTTACTCCTACCAAAAAGGTGCACCATTTCATCTTATGATACGCCTCTTATAGCATACTCATTACTTTAAATGACTTATATTTAAAATCTTATAAAAAAACTACTCCTAAGACGTTAAATCATTTATTTAACATCCTAGGAGTAGTTCATTTGTTCTATTACTTAATTATACTATTTACGAGTTGTGCTAGTTAAATTTACAAGTAGAATAAGCTCCAATCATGTGATATCGTTACCCTACCAAAACAATCATAAAATGGGGGACATCACATGTTAGAGCTCAAATATTATTCTGTCCAAGAAATTCAAAATTTAAAAGATTTCTTTTTAGTTTCTTATGTTATTATCGATGATATTTACCATAAAATCATTCCTGATCATATACGCTTTAGACGTAATTATTCGGAATCTAAGTTATCAGATAGCGAAATTATAACCCTTGCTATAGTTGGTGAAATTCATAGTATTTCATCTGAAAAAGCTTGGTTTAATTACATTTGCAAGAACTTTAAAGACTTATTTCCTAATCTGGGACACCGTACACGATTTAATAGAACAAGACGAAACCTTGAATCTGTTATGAATGCTATCAGAAAAGAAATCGGCAATTATCTAGGATATAATCAGTCAGATACTTACATTGTAGATAGCATGCCTATTCCAGTCTGTGGTTTTGGGAGAGCTCATTTTAGCAAGCGATTCAGAGATATTTCATCTTATGGATACTGTGCATCTAAAAAAGAATCTTACTATGGTTTAAAACTTCATGCTGTAGTTAATTTAGAGGGCTATCTTGTAGATTTTGAGTTAACAGCTGCAAATGTAGATGATCGTGCTATTTTATGGGAGTTATTATCTGATGCCTATCAACCTATTGTTCTAGGAGATAAAGGGTATATTGGTGATACATTTGCCCAAGAGCTCAAAGCTGAAAAAGGCATAAACCTATTAGCTTTAAAACGAAATAACAGTAAAAATCCTTATCCTAAAGACTTAAGAAATTGGATTAGTAAACATAGAAGACGCATAGAAACGACGTTTTCACAGCTTGCAGAACAATTTCATATTAATGAAGTGTTAGCCAATTCACTAAGTGGACTAAAAGCTAGGATTCAAAGCAAAATTTTAGCACACAATATTTCATACTTTATGAATAAATGTCTTGGTAATCCAACAACTGGACAGATTAAACATCTAATATTTTAAAAAATAAACTTGTGTTTAATTTTATTAGGGAGATTATAATCTTAGTAATTTCCATATTTATCCTATCTTGTAACTAGGATAAACTAGCACATGTCGTACTATTTGCATTTTTTAATATCAAAATCAGGATTAAAAGCATAGAAGTTCTTTGAATCTAGTTCTTCTTGAATCATACGCAAACTTTCACCAAAACGTTGATAGTGTACAATTTCTCTTTCTCTTAAGAAACGAAGTGGATCACAAACTTCTGGATCTTTAATTAAACGAAGTAAGTTATCATAAGTTGTTCTTGCTTTTTGCTCTGCTGCTAAGTCTTCGTGTAAATCTGTGATAATGTCACCTTTTGATTGGAAATAAGTTGCTGTAAATGGTGTACCAGATGCAGCTACTGGATAAAGACCTGTCGTATGATCTACGTAATAAGTTTCAAAAGGACTACATGCAATTTGTTCAGGTGTTAAATCCCTTGTCAGCTGATGAATAATTGCACAAACCATTTCCATATGTGCCATTTCTTCTGTTCCGATATCTGTTAAAACACCTGCAATTTTTCGATTACCTACAGAATAACGTTGAGATAAATAACGTTGTGAAGCAGCCAACTCACCATCTGGGCCGCCAAATTGACTGATTATTAATTGTGCCATCTCTGGATTAGTTGTTGTGATTTTTACAGGGTATTGTAATCTTTTTTCATACATCCACATATTAATTTGCCTCTCTTTCCCATGGCCATGGTTCTTCTCCCCAAGTCCATGTTTTTTCTACTTTTACATCATTAATAGTCAGTGGCCCAAAGTAAGTAGCATATTCTTTCATCGCTTTATCTAAAAGTGCTTGGTATTTTTTGTAATTCTTTAAAGCCTTCTCATCACATGGATGGGTATCTAAAAAGAGTACCGTATCATATAAGTTAAATCCAAGTACACGTATTAAATCTAATAATTCACATTGTTCCTTTTTCATTATTTACACCCCTTTGACGCTTCAAATGGTAAGTCTAGTTCAGCAAAAATTGTGCCACGTTTAAGTGCTTCTTTTGGGTCATAAATATTATACCATTGTTGCCATGGTACATAAGCCATTGCAACAGGCATGCCTTTCATATCATCTATATGATTATCACAGTATGGTTCTACTCCAACAAATTCATTTAATGTCATTTTTACATTCTGATCATTCATTCCTCTTAAATTCATAGGACGTCTATTTGTGTATCGATTATTCATTATCAGATTGCCTCCTCAAATTACTTTTATGAAAATTATCGAGTTCCCTAATAATATATTAACCACCATCTAAAATGTTCTATATTTTTACATATTTTTTATTTTCTTACTTTTGTTTTATATTTTTGTCACTTTTTGATATTTTAAAGGATATATCAATTAATAGATACACTTAAAACTATAAAAGGAGTACCTTATGAAAAAACATATCCCACTTACCAAATTACAAGAAGGTCAAAAAGGAATCGTCCTAGATTTGCAATCTCAAGATGCGATGAGACGCCGACTACAAGATTTAGGTGTTATTAACGGTACGGCTATCGAATGTCTACAAAAAGGGCCAAATGGTGACCCTGTAGCTTATAAAATTAGAGGGGCAATTATTGCATTACGCTCTGAAGATGCGAATAAAATTATAGTGACACCAAAAAACATGTAAGATGTCCCCCTTCATCTTATAAAAGGAGGTTTTATGGAAAACGTTAATATAAATACTTCCACCTCTTCTTCCAATCTAACCATTGCCCTTGTGGGTAATCCAAATGTAGGTAAAAGTACTGTATTTAATAGTCTTACAGGACTCAACCAGCATACTGGAAACTGGACAGGAAAAACCGTTACCTGTGCAGAAGGTTTCTATACTTATCAAAATCAGCAATATCGACTCATTGATTTGCCAGGTGTGTATTCTCTTGCTACTCATTCTCCTGAAGAAGAAGTCACAAGGGATTTCATCTGTTTCGAAAAACCACATGCCATTATTGTTGTCTGTGATGCAACTTGTTTAGAACGGAATCTCAACTTAGTCCTACAAATTCTGGAACTTTCTAAACAGGTTGTTTTATGCGTGAATCTAATAGATGAAGCCCATAAAAAAAAGATTACCATAGCTCTAGATAAGCTCTCTTCTCTTCTAGGTATTCCTGTTGTTGCAACCTGCGCCAAAAAAACAACTGGACTTAATGAACTTATATCCCAAATCCATCAACTGACTCATGCTACTTTCAATTCTTCACCGCTTAAACTCCAATATCCAAAACCTATAGAAGAGGCGCTCCATCAACTTATCCCTTTGTTAAAAATGCTTCCAAACTGCACACTTCCTCTTCGTTTCTTTGCACTTAAGCTTCTAGAAAATGATGCAACTTTTTTATCCTATCTTAGTGAGCTGACCTGCTTATCTTCCTACAACTCTGGTCTAATCTTAGAAAGTATAACACTTTGCCAATCACAATTATCTGCACAAAATATCTCTTTGGATACATTGATTGATTTGATTACAACAACTTATATCCAAACAGCAGAAAAAATAGCAAGTGAAGTTGTTTCCTACAATGAAAGCCTTACTTATGACCGTGACCGTTTAATCGACCGCTTTTTAATAGGCAAGTATACTCGTTTTCCTATTATGCTACTTTTGTTTTCACTTATTCTCTGGCTAACCATTATAGGCGCCAACTATCCCTCTGATTTACTCTTTAACTTTTTTGCTTGGTTGGAAAGACCTTTAACACAGTTACTACTTACGATTCATACCCCAAATTTTATTCTTCAGCTTTTGGTCCAAGGCGGCTACCGCGTTCTGACCTGGGTTGTTTCTGTCATGCTACCACCTATGGCCATTTTCTTCCCACTTTTTACCTTACTTGAAGATGTGGGATACCTACCACGTATTGCCTTTAACTTAGATTATCCTTTTAAAAAATGTCATGCTTGTGGCAAACAGGCACTTACTATGTGTATGGGGCTTGGTTGTAATGCCGTTGGTGTGGAGGGATGCCGAATTATTGATTCTCCTCGTGAACAATTGATTGCCTTACTGACCAATAGCTTTATGCCTTGTAATGGACGTTTTCCAACATTGATTTTACTCATTAATCTCTTCTTCATCACACAAACTTTCTCTTTCTCATCTTCCGTTCTTTCTACCCTTTGGCTGTTGCTTGCAATTATACTAAGTCTCGTTCTTACCTTTCTTATTTCCTGGCTTCTTTCAAAAACATTACTTAAAGGCTTACATTCCTCTTTTACCTTAGAACTTCCACCTTACCGCAAACCTCAAATTTTACAAACGCTTATCCGTTCTTTGCTCGACCGTACACTAAATGTATTACGCCGTGCAATCATTATGGCCTTTCCAACCGGTCTTATCATCTGGCTACTTGCTAATATGACTTATCATAACCAAACGCTTTTACATAGCTTAACTACTTTTCTAGACCCCTTTGCCTCACTGTTTGGTCTAGATGGTGTCATCCTAACAGCTTTTATCCTCGGCATTCCAGCAAATGAAATCATCTTTCCTATTATCATCATGACCTATATGGCATCTGGTAGCCTTATGACACTCGATCAATCCTATGAAATCAAACTACTCCTTGTACAAAATGGTTGGACATTAATGACTGCAATTTGTACCTTTATCTTTTTCCTCGTTCACTGGCCCTGCTCTACAACACTCTTAACCATTCACAAAGAAACCAAAAGCTTGAAATGGACACTGATTGCTTTTCTACTTCCTACGATAACGGGTCTTCTCATTTGTTTAATCATCAACCAGCTTTCTCATTTTTTTAATTTCTTTTAATTTAAGTCTAAAGATATTAAACTATAAAAAGGTGAACATCCTGCCCACCTTTTTATAGTTTAATATGTCATTTTTGCTAATCTACTCATCTATATCACCTATTTATGTATGAATTATAGTCTGTCCTCATAAACTAAATTATTAGACAGACTTGTTGATTTTATCTTCCATCTTAAGTCTGCTTACATTTTAATTTTGATTCTGCAAAGGAGTGTTATCATGCCCTCATTAAGTCATTTTGTTACTTTTATGATGTCCTTAGTCGGACAACTTGGTTATTTCGGCGTTTTTTTGGTAATTGGATTAGAATATGCTTGTTTTCCTATTCCCAGTGAAATTGTCCTTCCCTTTGTGGGAATGAGTATTCCTCAAACTTCTTTAAGCTTTTTACCTGCTTTTATTGTGAGCATTATTGCCGGACTAGCTGGTTCTTTAGCTTGCTATCTCGTTGGACTATGGGGTGGTGCACAATTTCTAAATAAGCTGAGTAAAAAAAGTAGTCAATTGCAAAATGCACTGGATATTTTTAATGATTGGTTTTGTAAATATGGTAGATGGGCTGTTTTATTTTCCCGAGTGATTCCACTTACACGTACCTATATTTCTTTATTTGCTGGAGTCAATCGCATGTCACTTTTTGATTTCTTCCTTTATTCTGCAACAGGCATCGCTCTTTGGAATTTAGTGCTAATGAGTTTAGGCTTTTATTTAGGCCATAATTGGGCGCTAATTGAAGGCATTTTAAATACTTATAGTCATATCATCCTCATTTTATTAGGCATTGTTGCGGCTGCTTACATTGGTCTAAAATGTTTTAAATCACGTTCTAAGGCGTAATTTTATAATCTTTCCTGGAATTTGCCAAGTGATTGTTATTGTACTATAATACTTTTTAATTATTTAAATTTCACATACATTATACATTTAAGGGAGATGTTTTTATGACCTCAAAAGTAGGTTTAATTGTAGAAGGTGGAGGAATGCGTGGCGCTTATACAGCAGGTGTTTTAGAGGCTTTTTTAGACCATGATATCCAATTCCCTTATGCCGTTGGGGTATCTGCTGGCGCCAATACCATTTGTTCTTACCTTTCTGGACAAAAATTACGTAACAAAAGACTCTATACCAAATGGATTACGGATAAACGTTTTATGAATTGGCGTAATATGTTTACTGAAGGTGCTTATTTTGGAATGAACTTTCTTTTTAATGAACTGCCTACTCAGTTCGATCCTTTTGATATGGAAAGTTTTCGTAAGAATGCCACAGTCTTTAAAGTTGGCATTACAAACTGCTTAACTGGAAAATCAGAATATCGCGAACCTAAATTAGCCTCTTCCTTAGAAGAAGCAGACCGTATTTTACAAGCTTCAAGTAGTCTACCTTTTATTGCAAAAATGGTGGTCTTTGATGGCGTTCCTTACTTAGATGGCGGTATAAGCGATGCGATTCCTATTCGTCAGGCTGAAAAAGATGGTTTTATTTATAATGTACTTATTCTCACTCGCAATACAGATTATCGTAAAGCACCTTCTAAATCCTTAGCACGCGCCTCAAAATATTATTTCAAGCGTTATCCCAACTTAACAGATGCGCTTAGCAAACGTCATCAGGTTTACAATGATACCTTGAAATATTTGAATCAACTTGAGCAAGAGGGTAAAGTCTTTATTATTCGCCCCCATTTACCACTTGAAGTCGATCGTTATGAGAAAGATCAAACCAAATTGACTAAGCTTTATAATCAAGGCTATCAAGAAACACTAGAGCAGCTTCCTAAGTTATTAGAATGGATTGCTCAAATTTCATAAAAACATCAGTCAGTTGAACTTAGTTTTACATTATTCACATTAGAACATTCAAAGTGCCCATATTGTGTGAGCTAATTCATTTCACACCATACGGGCACTTCATTTTTCCAAAACTTATAAACTTTTATACTGCCTTGTCTCTGTCTTTTATGAAAGTTTCTTAAAGCAAAGTAAATGGCTTACTCCTTAGAAAATATGTTATACTTACTATCAATAAAACTTATTCTACAACTTATTTTTAAGGAGCTTATTATGAAAAAACATATCATCACTTGGATTTTATGCTTACTTAGTCTGGGAAGCTATGTCCTCCTAAAAATTGCACCACACTTTCCGTCCTTTGTGGAAGTATTCTATTCACGGGGGATTAACCATTTGACCACTTGTATTCTTAGTCATCTTACAGGCCTATTCCCTTTTTCAGTTGCTGAGATTGGACTATATCTTCTAGTTTTATATTTTCCTCTACATATCTTGTACCGTATGGTCAAAAGTTTTAAGACCCCACGTACTTGGAAACATCATTTGTCTAAGTGGTTTTTCCAAACCCTTAATGTAGCCTGCTTATTGTGGCTGATGTTTACTTGTGGTTGGACGCTCAATTATTCTAGAATTCCACTTGAAGTATCATTAGAACTAGAAGAAAGCACAAATCCTCATCAAGATTTAATTGAACTCTATAGATATTTAATTGCGCAGCTTAATAGCTTGCGTCCTGAAGTAGCGGAAAATGCGGAGGGCTATATGACAATAGAGGGCGGCTATAATTCTGTATTTAAGCGTGCCCCAGAGGTTTTTTCCCTTTTAAGTGAAGATTATCCTATTTTTAAAGGAAGCTATGGTAAACCTAAATCCATTCTTGCTTCCCCTTTAATGAACTATACAGGCCTTACCGGCATTTATGCCCCTTTTACAAGAGAAGCCAATGTCAATACTGCTACCTTACCTCAAAGTATTCCTTCCACCACGCTTCATGAAATGGCACATCAACGTGGCTTTGCAGAAGAGGAAGCCTGCAATTTCATCGCTTATCTTGCCTCTACTTATGCTCGTGATACAGACTTTAGGTATTCTGGTGCTCTTTTAGCCTTAGCACACACTAGCCAAGCCTTGGCAAAAGTAGACTATCATGCCCTTATTACCTTAAATCAAACAATTGACAAAAAGGTTATGAAAGATATTCTTCAAAACAATGCTTTTTGGAAATCATATGAAGGTAATGTGGAAGAAGTCAGCACCTCTCTTAATAATAGCTACCTTATGGCTAATGGGGTAACAGATGGTGTGGCAAGCTATGGTCGTATGGTTGACTTACTTGTTCGCTACTATATCACTTTTATTAAGCCTTAGTTAAATCTGCAAAGCTTGCACCAATATATTGACACAAGTCATTTGGTGTTAAAGTGACTTGAATCCCAATTTTCCCACCACTTACGGTGATATACTCCAAGCTTTTCGCACTTTCATGGATAAAGGTGCGGAAGGCTTTTTTCATGCCAATTGGACTACATCCCCCGCGGATATAGCCTGTTGTCTTTTGCAAATCTTTGACATGTAGCATTTCTATACTTTTCTCCCCAGAGACATGACTTGCCTTTTTTAAATCTAATTCTAAATCAACAGGAATCACAAATACATAGTTTACTTTGGACTTGCCAACTGCAACTAAAGTCTTAAAAACTTGCTCAGAGGGTTTGCCTATTTTCAGGGCAACTGCTTGTCCATCTATTTTTCCATCCTTCACCTCATAAGCGGTCATTTCATAAGGTATCTTTGCTTGTTCTAATAAACGCATCACATTAGTCTTTGGATTAGCCATTTGTCTTTTCTCCCCTTCTTAATTCATTTTATTTGTATTATATCACTTTTCTTATCTTTATTATGTTCTTTTTTCTTATTCATCCAAAATCAAATACCTTTTCTACGCGCTTTTATTGATTTTATTCCCCCTTATCTTTAATAAGTATTACAATAAATTCTTTACACGCCTGATCTACTTAAATCTTATCTTTTCTGATTAACAAAAGGCCTGTTATATTTGTCAATATCCATCACTTTTAAATCCCAACGGCGTGATATCCACTCAATATAACAGACCTATTTTCTTTATTTAATAGCTTCCTTGGCAAATGTTGTGGTCACTATTTTTTCATAAGGCGCTCTACTACTTAATTCACCTGCAAGCTCCATAACATCCATCAGATGATTTAAGCTTTCTTCTTTCAAAAGTGGCTCTGTGCACCATGTGTCATTATCTTTATAACGCTGAATAACACGTACGAGGTCCTCACTACTGATTTCACTAAACTGTGGCTCGATAATCTTTGCAATCTCTTCTGCTGAATGTGTTGCTACATATTGTTGTCCTTTATAGATTGCATTGGTAAAACGTTGGATTAGTTCTGGATTTTTTGCCATATAACTTTCTAATGAAGAATAAGCCGTATAAGGAATTTCTCCTGAAAGCTGTCCTAATGAAGCAACTACATAACCTTCTCCAGCTTGCTCTACTTCTGTAGCTGTTGGTTCAAATAGGGTAACAAAATCGCCTTCACCACCAATAAATGCACCACCCATTGCTGCAAATTGAATATCCGTTCGAACATTTACTTCGCCATTTGCTACATCTTCTCCCAATGTCAGTCCATTTTGTTTGAGTACATATTCTAATGTCATTTCAGGCATGCCACCTTTACGTCCACCAATGAGTTCTTTTCCTTTTAAATCTTCAAAAGAAAAGTTTTCCATTGGCTCACGACTGAGTAAGAACGTACCATCACGTTTGGTTACTTGTGCAAAATTGATGGCATAATCTTCACTGCCTTGATTATAAACATAAACAGATGCTTCAGGCCCCATAAAACCAACTTGTGCTTCCCCTGATAATAGGGCAGCCATGGTTTTATCAGCACCTTGTGTTAAAATCAAATCAACATCAATGCCTTCTTCTTCAAAGAATCCAGCCTCAATTGCTACATACTGCGGTGCATAGAATACAGAATGTGTTACTTCTGCAATCGTTATTTTATCTAACTTCTGATTATTACATCCAGCAAGTGTACAGACCAAGAGTAATATGAGTGTCACAATCAAACCTGATTGAATTCTTTTCATAATGTGTCACCTCGTATATGGTATTTATTTACATCTCATTACTAGAATACGCACTACTTTTTATTTGGTGACTTTTTCTTTGTAAACCACTTTTCAAACAGATTAACCGCTGCATACATGCCAAAAGCGCAAATCGCTAATACCACAACGCCCATCATAACCAAATCTAGTCTAAAAACTTGACCACCATAGACAATTAAGTAGCCCAATCCATAACGTGATACTAAAAATTCACCAACAATAACGCCTACCCATGCTAGACCGATATTAATCTTGACAATACTAATCATATTACCAATATTAGCTGGTAAAATAAGTTTGGTTAAAATCTGCCATTTAGTCGCACCAAAACTTTTGAGCATCTTAATTTTTTCTTCATCCATTAAAGAAAAGTAGTTATAAGCTGACAGAATTGTCGTTACGATAGAAATGGTAATCGCTGTCACAACAATCCCACCAATACCTGCACCTGCCCATACAATAATGATTGGTGCTAAGGCTGTTTTTGGCAAAGCATTTAACACAACTAAAGTAGGGGATAATACTTTTGCTACTGTGTCAGACCACCAGAGAATAATGGCAATGATAATTCCTAAAATGGTTCCAATACCAAATCCTAAAATGGTTTCCCATACAGAAATGCCAATATGACTAAACAAACTGCCATTACTCAAATAACTTACTAAGAGTTTCCAAATAGCAAATGGACTACTAAATAAAAAAGTATTTAAAATCCCGACACGTGCTAAGAATTCCCATAAAGCAATAAAGATGATGACTAGGCCTATTTGCCAAGCTAATATTTTTGCTTTCTTCTTTTTTTGACACACAAGATAGGCTTTGTATTCATCGCTATAGTTTTGCTTATTCATTACTCTCCAGCTCCTTCCACAATAGGTCAAAATATTGACTAAATTCTGGTGCCTTACGACTAGAAAGTGGTGTTTTTTCATTTGGCGCAGTTAATCTAATCTCATGTGTGCTCTTAATCTTAGCGGGACGATTAGACAATACATAAATGCGGTCACACATTGAAATAGCCTCTGAAATATCATGCGTAACAAGGATAGCTTCTTTCTTTTCTTGTTTGATAATTTGGTAAATATCATCACTTACCATAAGCCTTGTTTGATAATCTAATGCAGAAAATGGCTCATCTAAAAGCAAGATATCCGGTTTAGTTGAAAGCGTCCTAATCAGTGCAGCTCTCTGTCTCATTCCACCAGATAATTCTCTTGGATAACGATCTTTAAAATCCCATAATCCATAGGTATACAAAAGTTTTTCAACCTGCTCCTTGGATTCTTTAGTCAGTTTCTTTTGAACCTCTAGACCAATGAGTACATTATCCATAATACTACGCCATTCTAAAAGATGATCTCTTTGAAACATATATCCAACGGCTCCATCAATAGCAACTTTTCCACTTGTAGGCTCCAAAATATTAGAAAGGATATTTAAAATGGTGGACTTTCCACTACCTGAAGGTCCTAAAATACCTAGAATTTCCCCTCTTCTTAGCTCCATACTCAAATCATCAATCACTAGTATTTCACTATCTTCTGTATAAAAACGCTTACTGATATGCGATACTTCGATACGGTTTTCCATCTTTCTATCACCTTCCCCCTTCCCTTTTGCTCTGCTACTCAATCTAGTTTTATTTCTTGCTTATTTCTTGTCACTTTTTCATCAATAGCTTCTGACTATTACTACGCGTTATAGTAAGTAGCTATTGCTATTATCATCATATTAAACAGGCCTTATAGAAGTGCTTTTCCTTACAAAATATTACACTCATTTACACATTCTTAATTCCATCATTTTATTTAGCCCGCATATTTTTACTTCAACCTTATACCCCCTACTTATTTTGTCTTGATTCATTAATCTACTACATTTTTCTTATCCTAACTTGGTTTCTTCTCTTACAAACGCTATAATAGGTTATAAAAATAAACTTCATTGATGCAAAAGGAGATTGTAAGAATGCGTTATTTTATTATTTCAGATATTCATGGTTCTAGCCTTTATCTCAAAAAGGCACTAGCCCTATTCAAAGAAGGTAATTATGATTACTTAATTATTTTAGGAGATATTCTTTATCATGGCCCTCGTAACACCATTCCAGAAGGCTACAATCCTCAAGAAGTTGTTAGCTTACTCAATCCACTTGCCAAACAAATTATTGCCTGTCGTGGAAACTGTGAAGCAGAAGTCGATCAAATGCTTTTAAGTTTTCCTTGTTTAAGCGATTACAACTTGATTGTAGATGGTAAAGTAAGCTTATTTGCTACTCACGGTCATCTTTATACATCTGACAATTTCCCAATGTCTCCCGGTACTTCTGTCTTTTTATCTGGTCATACTCATTTATGGGTGCTTGAACAAAAAGATGAGGTTGTCATTTGTAATCCTGGTTCAATTACTTTACCAAAGGAAAATCGTCCACATACTTACGCAACTTATGAAGACGGCACACTCTTTGTTAAAGATTTTGAAGGAAATATTTTAGCAAAGCTGAACCTTTAGCCGATATATCCTTGAGGTATAAAGGCTTTTCAAGCATTTCATTTCATGATAGGATAGATATGGAAACCTTAAGATAGGAGGCTTCAAATTCACTAGCTTAGGGTTTTATTTTTTTATAAAGGAGTTTTACCATATGGAAAACAAAGTTTTAGCTGTTGTAGATGGCAGAAATATTACACAAACAGATTTATTCCGTTTACTTCAAAGCATTGGCCAAAGTGCTGCTGCTTTCCAAAGCCCAGAAGGACAAAAACAATTATTAGATGAACTTGTTATGCAAGAATTACTTTATTCAGATGCAATGAGTAAAGGTCTTCAAGAAGACGCTGAGTTCAAAGCTGCTTTAGAAGATATGCAAAAATCTTTACTTAAACAATATGCAATGAAAAAATTATTAGAGGGTATTGAAGCAACTGATGCTGAAGTTGAAGATTACTACAACCAACACACATCATCTTTCACTTCTCCAGAAAAAGCGACTGCTAACCACATCTTAGTAGAAACATTAGAAGAGGCAGAAAAAATTGCTGAAGAAATCAAAAATGGTTTAGACTTCAAAGAAGCTGCAGCTAAATACTCTAGCTGTCCATCAAGCAGCCAAGGTGGTGCTTTAGGTGCATTCACACGTGGTCAAATGGTACCAGAGTTCGAAGCAGCTACTTTCTCTATGACACCAGGTAGCATCTCTGAGCCAGTTAAAACACAATTTGGTTACCACTTAATCCAACTTGAAGATTTAACACCAGTTGGTACAATGCCATTCGAAGCTGTTAAAGCTCAAGCTAAAGAACAACTTTTAAACACAAAACGCCAAGCACTTTATATTGCAAAACGTCAAGAACTTGGTGATCTTTATACAGTAGAAGTAAAATAGTTTATTTACTTCTTTTAATTCATATAAAAAAGCTACCAACTGCTTCTATGATTAGCCTATTAAAAAAATTCTAATAGACTAATCATAAGCTTTGGTAGCTTTTTTAATTTATAACTGTTCTAAAACTAATTGTTCTATTTCTTTAGCATGGCTTACTAAATAATCTGCCCCTTCACTTTGTAGCTCTTCGGAATCTCTAAACCCCCATAGAACTCCTACCGATGTAACACCAGCAGCCTTTGCAGTTTGAATATCCACATTGGAATCTCCAATGTAAATACAGTCTTCCTTCTCCATCTTAAAATGAGTCATCATTTCTTCCACACTATATGGATGTGGTTTTGTTGGAATACCTTCTCTTTGTCCCAAAGTCAGTTGGATTGTTTCTCCAAAGAATTGTTTTACAAGCTGAGTAGCGTAAGCATGTGCCTTATTGGTTACAACACCACATCGAATCCCTTGTTCATTAAGTTTTACAAGTAATTCTTTTAGCCCTTCATAAGGTTTCGTTTCATCTAAGCTATGTTCCTTGTAATATGCATCAAATGCTACCTTTACTTCCAAAATATGCTCTGGTATACGTTTTTCTTCTGGCATACTACATTCCACCAACTTATAAATCCCATTTCCTACAAACTTTTTATAACTTGCCTCATCATGTAAAGGATATCCAAATTGACTTAGTGCATAATTACAGGCATTCATTAAATCATTTATTGTATTTAATAGCGTGCCATCTAAATCAAACATCACTAATTGTTTCATCTTTTTCCCCCATCATTTTATTCTTAATCTACCATCCACTTCAATCCATATTCATGTTCTACCCAATTAAAGTACTTTCATCCTAAAATCAAATGAATTTCTGACTTTTAAATAAGTCATCTATCCCTTTATAATCTCACCTCTAAAGGTGCTACAATCTCTAAGCTTTCTGGCGTCACCTTACAAGTATAGGCTAATACCTCAACGCCTGATTGAGCAGCTTTTTTTAAAGTCTCTGCAAATGCCGGATGTCTTTCTTTATGTGGTGTAAAATATAATGCCTTTTCCATTTGTACAACAAAAATAACATAAGCTTTATAGCCTGCTTCTTTAGCACCAATTAGTTCTTCAAGATGTTTAACCCCACGCTCTGTTGGTGCATCTGGAAAACGAACAACGCCATGTTCTTCTAATGTACAGCCCTTGACTTCAATGAAAAATTTCTCAATTCCTGCCTCACCATAAAAATCAAAACGTGACTGTCCATAAGTTTGTTCCCTTTTAATTTTAGTAATTGGACCTTCAAGATTTGGTAAGGTAATCATACCTGACTTTAAGGCCTCTTCTACAACAGCATTTGGCACTTGTGAATCCATATTAATCAGCAAATCACCTTTTTCCACTGCTATGAGTGAATAGGGGGTTTTGCGATTTGGATTTATTGCTTTTTCCAAATAGACCATTGAACCAGGCTTCAATAATTCTTTGCAACGTCCTGTATTTTTAACATGAACCTTAATAGCTTCACCCGCAACATCACAGTAGGCAATAAATCGATTTGGTCTTTCTATAAAAGTGGCTTTCACCATGTTTTGATATTTCATATAAGCTCCTTACTTTCTATATCCTTGTAAGGTTATTATAACAAAATATGACATAAATAAACAGCTAGTACACTTATCAGTGCAACTGTGGTCAACCCTCTTTCAAAATAACCTAAAATCAAAGCAACTCCTGTTCCAATTGCTGCATAAAGTGTATTTTCTGTGCTATATAAAATATGTGGAAAGGTCATTCCTCCTAATACTGCATAAGGTACATAGTATAAAAAGGAACGTATGTAACATGACTGTACTTTCTTCCTAAACAATGTAAGCGGTAATACACGAATCAAATAAGTTACTAATGCCATAACGGTAATACTTAACAAGATATACATGAATCTTCCTCCTCTTGTGTTTCTTCCTCAATCGGTGCAACATAAGCCATTATTCCCGCTGCAACTACAGTAACAATAATGACTGCAAAGCCTGATGAAATCTGACTAAATAGCGGCATGTAATATAAAAGACAACTTACCCCTACTGACAATGAAATGGTCATTACAATAGCTTTAGAATGTTTAGCTGCTGGAATAATAATGGCAATAAACATACCATACAATGCAATGCCAAGTGCATCTTGTAAGCTGCTTGGTAATACACCTGAAATAATTGCCCCTGCTAGCGTCCCACTACTCCAACCAAGATAAGGCATCAATCCAAGTCCTACCCAATACCAACCTTTAATCTCTCCTGGTTCCACCGATGCCACTGCAAATACTTCATCCGTTACCATAAAGCTCATGAACGCTCTTTGAATTGTACTTAGTCGTTTACTCACCTTCTGCGATAAAGAAAGTGACATTAGAAAATAACGTGCATTGATCATAAGCATCGTTAGTGCCATTTCTATATAACTTCCGCCTGCTGCCATTACCTGAATACCTGCAAACTGACCAGCTGAGGTCACATTTGTCATCGAAATACATAATGCCATCAGGGGTGAAAGCCCACTTGCAACTGCCATCATCCCAAACGCAAAAGAAACCGAAAAATAACCAATTCCTATAGGAATTCCTAATTTAAATCCTTTCTTAAATAAACCTATTTCCTGTTGATTCATCTTCCAAATCCTCCCTATAAAATCTCTATAGACAAACGATTTTTAATTTCTGCCCCAACTCAATCATCCTTAAATCGTTTTAATCTGTTAATATTTAAAGTGTACCTGTGTTGACTTTAATTACTTTATGACCATAGTAAAAAGAGGCTGCCTAAACAACCTCTTTTTACTCTATTTTTCATATACTTCACGTTTTAAAATCCCTATATATGGTAAGTTACGATAACGTTCTGCATAGTCAATACCATAACCTACAATAAACTCATCTGGAACTTCGAATCCTAAATAATCTGGTGTAATATTTTCTTTACGTCTAGCTGGTTTATCTAATAATGTACAAATCTTGATGCTTGCTGGCTTGCGTGTCTCCAAAATCTCTTTTAAATATTTAAGTGTTAAACCGCTATCTACGATATCCTCTACAATGAGAACATGTTCCCCTTTAATCTCTCTATCGAGATCTTTTAATATTTTAACAACACCTGTGGATTCTGTGGCATTCCCATAGCTAGAAACTGCCATAAACTCCATTCTAAGTGATACATCAATTTTTCTTACTAAATCACTTGTAAAGATATTTGATCCTTTTAAAATACCAATTACAACTAAAGATTTTCCTTTGTATTCTTCTGTGAGTTGTGCTCCTAATTCTGTAATACGCTGATTTAATACTTCTTCTGAAAATAATACCTCTTGAATGTCTTGTCGCATAACTTACTCCT
This sequence comes from Cellulosilyticum sp., assembly GCA_017941635.1. GTDB lineage: Bacteria > Bacillota > Clostridia > Lachnospirales > Cellulosilyticaceae > Cellulosilyticum. The sequence goes on along the minus strand of JAGAVZ010000236.1, from coordinate 3,651 downwards.
CATCTTTTTGTATAAACTCAAGTTATTATGAACCTTTTTTTTATTATACAACAAAATGTTCGTTTTGTAAATTGTTTCTACTATTCTCTAACCCCTTTATAGTTTTGAATAATACTTTCTGCAATCTGAATCCCGTCTACTGCTGCTGAACTAATTCCACCAGCATAACCAGCTCCTTCACCTGCTGGATAAATACCTCTTACATTACTTTCATAGGCTTCATTTCTTGGCAGACGAATCGGTGATGAACTTCTTGTTTCAAATCCTGTAAAGAGGGCATCCGGATGGTCAAAGTTTTTCATTTTCTTACCGAAAGCTTTCATTGCCTCATCAATTGCTTCTCCCATAAAGCTTGGCATTTCGGCTTTCATATTACTTAATGTCACGCCTGGTGTATAGGTTGGTTTAACCACACCAAGTGCTGTAGTCGTTTTGTTTTCTAAGAAATCACCTAATCTTTGAACAGGTGCTTTGTAGCTTCCGCCACCTAACTTAAAGGCCGATTCTTCAAATTGTCTTTGTAAATACATTCCTGCAAGTGGGTGCTCACCACCAAAGTCCTCTGGCCCTACATTAACTAAAATAGCACTATTGGCATTTACCCCATCACGTGCATGCTCACTCATTCCATTCGTTACAATACGCCCTTCTTCTGATGCGGATGCAATCACATAACCACCTGGACACATACAGAAACTATACACTGTACGTCCATTTTCACAGTGGTGTACTAATTTATACTCTGCCGCTCCTAATCGAGGATGGTTAGCAAACTTTTCTCCAAACTGTGCTTCATTAATCCATGTTTGTAGATGTTCTACACGCATTCCAATAGAGAAAGGTTTTTGTTCCATACGTAAGTCACGTTTGTGCAGCATTTCAAATGTGTCTCTTGCACTATGGCCAATGGCTAGAATACAATGTTCTGTCTCAAGACGTTCCCCTTCATTTAAAATGATAGCTTTTAACTGTCCATTTTCAATTTCTAAATCTGTGAGCTGTGTTTCAAAACGGAATGTCCCACCAAGGGCAATAATCTCATTACGAATATTTCTTACTACACCACGTAAAATGTCCGTCCCAACATGTGGCTTATTCTTATATAAAATTTCTTCTGGCGCACCTGCAAGTACCATTTCTTCTAATACTTTATGACAACGTTTATTTTTAATTTGTGTGGTTAACTTACCATCAGAAAATGTTCCTGCACCACCTTCACCAAATTGTACGTTACTTTTTGTATCAAATGTTCCCTCCTTCCAAAAGGCTTCTACATCTTTGACACGTTCTTCTACACATTTACCGCGTTCTACTACAATTGGCTTAAAACCTTGTTGTGCAAGAATAAGAGCTGCAAATAAACCACAAGGTCCACTTCCCACAACAACGGGGCGATATTTCATCATCTCTTCACCTTTTGGTGGGCATTCATATTTGGCATCTGACTTTTTAAGATTTGGATAACGCTCTAATAAAAAAGCCTCTTTTGGTGTTTCTATATCTACTGTATAAACAAACTTAATCTCATCCTTCTTACGTGCATCAATCGCTTCTTTAAAAATCGTATAACTCATAATATCAGAAGGCTTAATCTTTAATTTCTTCGCTACCTTATTTGGCAGTACATCTTGTTTTTCATCTATACTTAATTTAATATCTTGAACTCTAATCATACTTATTCCTCATTTCTACTAACACTTTGACCTGCGATATAACCAGTCGCCCATGCCCATTGCAAGTTATAGCCACCACAGTCACCATCTACATCCATGACTTCACCTGTAATATAAAGATTTTTTGTTTTTAGAGAAGCCATTGTGTGTAAATCAATCTCTCCTACAGTAATACCACCAGCTGTGACTTGTGCAAACTTATAGCCCCTTGTTCCTTGCACTTCAAACTTAAAGCTTTTTAAAATGCCTACAAGACGCATCACCTCGTCATATTCTAACTGCTCTACTGTGCGGTGAATGCTTTCAATCTGTGCCGCTTTTAAAACAGGGATAATCACACGCTTATGGAGCATCCCAATAAAAAGTTGCTCAATGGTACGTTCTGGATGTGCGGTGATACGTTCATAAATTAAACTGGTCATCTCATCCTCAGAAATCTCTGGGAATAAATCTAAAATCACTTCACATGATTGTTTCTTTAAGGCCGCAAGTGATGCCACACGACTAATTTGGAAAATAGGTGGTCCTGAAAGACCATCCTCTGTGAAGAGGACTTCTCCATATTCCTCACGTCCTAATTTACCATTTGCAAATGCTTTTACATTAGCCTTGATTTTTGTCCCTTTCATCATCTTACAGTAAGGTGATGAGGATAAAAGATGCACTAAGATTGGATAAGGTGTCTTTAAAGTATGGCCAACTTTTTTAAGCAGTTCATAACCTAGACCATCACACCCTAAACTTGTATTCGTCATACCACCTGTTGCAACAATAACTTTCTGAGCCTGATACACTTCGCCTGTTTCACTGCGTAATTCCCATACCCCTGCTTTCTTCTTAAGTGCAATAATTTTGGTATCTGTTAATACTTCTACACCAAGGCGTTCTATCTCCATACGGAGTACATCTAACACAGTTGTGGCTTGTTCAGATAATGGATAAACCTTACTTCCTTCTACTAATGGCATAATCCCTAATTCCATAAAGAAAGCTTTGCAGTCTTCATAGCCAAATTGATTTAGTACCACATCAAAATCCACTTGATCATACGAATGGAATTGTTTTGCACTCATACGTGTATTTGTCATATTACAACGTCCATTACCTGTTGTCAGAATCTTTTTCCCAACACGACTTAAACGTTCTACAATGCAAACCTGTGTCCCTCTTCTTGCTGCTACAATAGCTGCTACAAGACCAGAGGCACCGCCACCTATAATCATTACTTCTCTCATATTACCCTCCTCTGATTAATTCCATGCGCATCGCATGATTTATAAATGACACACTGTCTACCATAAGACTTTTATTATGTTTCTAAAATGCAAATTTCTTTTTACACAAGAATAGACTGCCAAAAATCTGGCAGTCTTATTCTCCAACATACCCTTGCAAAATACGTTGAAGCGTACTTGGATTTAGTAAAAGCGCTTCTTTTTGTGCACTGGTAATTTCAATTTCTTCATTTAATAACAAGCTATAGATATACTTTGAAAAATGAGTGACTTCATAATCAATTTTCACAGGACGCTTAGCCGTGCCCTTTTCTTTGATACAAACATATTGTTCCTCTACCCCTAATACATAGGTAATTTCATCTGGTTGGCTTACTATGTCTTGCTCTACATTCTTGACTAATGTCACTTCTTTTTCATTGAAAGCTTCTATCGTATACTCGCTAAATCTACTTGCAAGCTCTTCTCTACTTAATCCTAGTAAGCTGCTTGAATCAATCTTTGTTTCACTCGTAGATTTATTTTTTAAGTTTTTGTTTTTTAAGACAATCTTTGTTTGTGGCAAAATACAAATCTCTATTGGCTCTTCTGTTGCTGCTCGCTCCTGGAATTCAGTAGATGTTGTTTGATTTGCCTCTCCAACTTGCCAGCTATTTTCTTTTGTATAAAAATAGGTACTTACAAAGACAATCATAAAAATAATGACTGCTGCTATTAGCGTATATAAATATTGTTTTTTACTC
>JAGAVZ010000235.1 GCA_017941635.1 Cellulosilyticum sp. | reverse complement strand
TATTTTAAGTTCTAACATTTCACTAACTCTAAACCCTGTATATAACATAAATAAAATGCTATCTATCCATTTGTTTTCAGCTAAGTTATTCCAAAGTTTTTCTATTTCTTCATGAGTGTAAATTCTTCTCTCTATTTTAGATGATGTATCTCCAACATCTATAAATTTAGAGTAGTTTTTTGTGACTATATCATATTTTTCTGCATATAAATATAAATTACCTAATAACTTTTTTATTTGAAGTTTTACAGTCGGAGTGGATCCAGTTTCATCTATTAGTATTTGCAGGGTATTAGTATTCAACTTTGAAAAAGGCATGTTATGTGCATTCTCTAGTTTATTGAATGCTAGTGCGTGAGATTTCTTTGTTGAGTCCGACAACGAGATGAAGTCGGTTGTATTACACCAGCGTTCGTAAATATCTTTAAGTTTTATTTTTTTTGTGCTTATATCGTATGGATTTTCATTATATTTTGCTAGAGCAGCTATAGCATCAGTTCTTTTTTCAAAAAAGCCCAGATATTCTCGTATTTGTTTTAGCTTTCCTGTTTCATTATCCTTTTCAAACCCTGTGGTAACTTTTACAGCCCAGGGTTTTCTTCTTCTTCCTCCTAAATTATAAATTGAACCATACCCGTTAGGGTTTTTGATTTGTTTCATTACTACACCACCTTTAAATATCTATTATAGGAATATTTAAGAACCGTCTAAATTCGTCTGATGAGTTTGCATATAAGTAATGATTTCTTATATCTCGCTCCATCATTTGCCATATCTTTTCATCATTATAGGTTTTATTGATATAATGCTTTTTTCGATACGTATTAAGGCGCTTTTGTGCTGCTTGAAAAGATACATTAAATATCGTATATATATCATCAACGCTTACATTGCCTAATGTAGACATCTTATAAATAACATATTCTGGCATTAGTAGTTGGGCTGCAAAAAAATGCGCTTCTATTTCCTGTATTTCTGAATCATATTTATGCCCCATGTAAATATGACCTATTTCATGTGCTAAAGTCCAATTAAGATGTTCATCTGACTGGCTCTTATCATTATATAGGATTAGATATATCTCATTCCCATTTTCTTTAATAGGTACACAACAACCTTCAGAAAGTAATTGCGTATCTGGATTTATAAAATTTTCAATCGGAGTAGATGTTAGTCTTGCATAGTTTTGTATGGTGTCAAATATTATTGTCTTATCATAATCTAAACTCATAATATCTATTATACTAGAATCGATATTTTGCATTGCAAGCAATTTTGTGGCTAATTTTTCGCATAGTTTAAAGTTAGGTTTATTCGATTTACTCAATACAAGTCCTCCCCATTGGTTATTGGTTATGTTATTTTAGACCCTTAGCTTTTAAATATATATCTATTGTGCTTTTAAATTGTTCAACTATTTGTTCTCGTACTTCATCTGGTGCATCATTCACCTTTCTGCAAAGTAGCAATACTTCTTTTTCCGTAGCATTCTTTGCTTCTAATTCATTTTCATACACATCTTTATCTTCTAACCCCATTAAATAATTTAAAGAAACCTTAAAATAGTCTGCTATTATCTTTAATTTATCCTGTTTTGGAGTGCTAATTCCGTTTTTCCAGTTGCTTAATGTAACTTGAGAAATGCCTGTATCCTTAGAAACTTTATAAGCACTAACCCCGTTTTTTTGTAGTAATTGTTCAAAAACACTATACATAATTCGTGCTCCTTTTGTCAAAAATAACATACTTAATAAATATTAAGTAATATCATTGACTGCAAAACAAAAATGAATTATAGTATAACTATACTTCATAAAAGTTAAGCAAACAAAAAGATACTTAATATCTAAAAAGCTTAATAAATGTGATTTACTTCACCTGAACAATGAAAGTATATCACAAAACCGAAGTATACACAAGTATATTTTTATATTTGTTTGAAAATTCTATGAAAGGAGAAAGTCATGAGTAAATTATTTACGTGTGAAGAAATTGCAGAAAGATATAGCGTAAAAATTATTACAGTTTGGGACTGGATAAGAAAAGGTAAACTTTCAGCGATGAAGGTAGGTAAACAGTACAGAATTACAGAGCAAGACATTATATCATTTGAGGAAAAATCAAGAGAGTCAAAGTAGGTGGAATATGGACAAGCAACAAATAACAATTAATGAAGCTGCCAAGATAATGGGGAAAGCACCACATTTCATCAGGCTATGCTTACGAGATGGCACACTGCCTTTTGGTATAGCAAAATTAACACCTGGTAGCAGTCGTTGGAATTATTACATATCTCCAAAGTTATTTTATGAATATGTAGGTAATCAGAAAGGAGAAGTAAATGAATAAGCAAATGAGTAGTGCATTAGAACAAGGAGATATGACACCAGTTGTTTTGGTTGGTGTAGAAGGACAGGTAACTATTGCTAGCGTAGAACTTACACAATTAATTAATCAATTTAGAAAAGAAGAAGGTAATGAAACTGAAAAGCAGCATAAGGAATTACTTAGAGATATTAGAAAAGAAATTGAATCATTAGAAAGCGTTGGAATAGCCCAGAGCAATTTTGCGCTCGGCTCATATATTGATAAACAAAATCAGCAAAGACCTTGTTACTCACTAAATAAAGCTGGTGTTCTTCAAATGCTAAATAAAGAATCTGCAGTAGTTAGGTATAAGACGGTGCAGTACATAGAAAAGCTAGAGAAAGAAAACAAAGCACTTAAGAAAGATTCATATATGATTGATGATCCGGTGGAACGTGCTAAGGCATGGATTAAAGAGCAAGAAGAGAAAAAGGTTATTGAACTTGAAAATGCTAAAAATAGAAAGCTGTTAGAAGAACAAGAACCGAAAGTAGCCTTCGCAAATGCCATAACAGCTTCTAAGAACTCTATATTAGTTCGTGAGCTTGCTAGGTTAATATCTCAAAATGGTATCAAAATAGGCGAAAGAAGTTTGTATACGTGGCTAAGAGAAAATGGTTACGTTGAAAAAAATTCTACTAAGGCTACTCAAAAAGCTATTAATTTAAAGGTGCTTGAACTTGTTGAAAGGACTAATCAAGACAAAGAAGGCAACTTGCATACCAACTTTACTACATATGTTACACCAAAAGGACAAGCTTATTTTATAGGTAAATTTTTAGAGAATAGAGAAATGAGGGTATAGGAATGAAAAGAGAAGTGATTGAAAAAGTAGTAGAAAAAGCTGTTGAGTGTAATTTTATAAGCCTAAATGATTGCACTTTATCAGAGGATGAACGTAAGCAAGAAATTATTGAAGTTATTAAGCGTGATATTGATGAAGAAAACAAGAAAGCTATTGAAGCTATAGTAAATGAATTTGGTGACTATGTTCTTGAAGCGGCTAAATATACAACCACAGATGATTCAACAGGTGAACAAAGGCCATTAACTACAGAAGAAATGGCGGAACTTATTTATGGAGAGTACTGGAGAATTCAAGGTGAAATTAGTGAAGTTATAAATGAATAGGAGGAATAGAACCATGGACGGTGATGAACTAGCAAAATTAAAAAAAGAAGTAGCTGATTTGAAAAAAAATCAAGAGCAGCTACTTTCAACAACATTGACAATTATTGATATTACATACGACACAATGAAACTAATGAGAGAACAACTAATAGTTGCAACTAACTTAATTGAATTCCAAAGAAGTAAACTACCTATTAGTTAACCAATCTATTATGTTTTCACCAAGAGCAATTGCGATATCTGAATGCTTTTTTAGTACATCTGAAAACTTTGAGAAGAAGCCTTTACTTATGGGCTGATTATCTTCGATAACATTTTCAAAACGTTGAATAAGTTTATTTAATTCTTCTTGATCTTCAATAGGTTTTGCGGATATCAATGATTTTATTTCTTCAATACTTGAACCTATATTGAGAGTTACGTTTTGCTGATTACCGACTACAGCTGAACCTTGTATAGTACCAATATTATACTGAAATGTTTGAGTATCATTTGAAGCAGTATTTACCTTATAGTACGCAATGTATCCAAGTAGTTCATTTGCACGTGTTAGTGGTTGAATTCGTTCGATCATATAACTTTCACCGGTTAAATTGTGAATCAATACATCGTTAACTTTTATATCTGATGTGCTAAGTAACTGTATACCATTAGGGTAATTTTTATCTGTAAAGAAACCTTTAGTATCTGCTACTACAGATTCATTACGTTTAATAGAAAAGATATCACCATTTCTTGCTATAACTCTATCACTAATACTAGACATAATTAACACCCCTTTCATTAGTATTTCAGCTCTGCAAAGCTGATGAATAAATTTTAACATAATTCTAACAATTAACAAAGGAGTTGAGTAGATGCTTAGAAAAGCCTTATTGCTAGACGAGTTTAAAGAACTATGTCAAGGAGAATCAAAATTAGAGATAGTAGCTGACATTTTAGCTGGCATTACATCATTCATATTTATTTTCGCACTGGCGGTGCTGCTATGACATGGGAATACATATTAGCTTTAACAGCAATCTTAATCACATCTTGGAAAGTTGGACAACCTTTAATTGCCAAAAGGGAGATGAAAAAGCGTGAAAACAATTAAGCCCAATGAGCTTACAGAAGCAAGCAATAAAAAATTAGCAAAGCTTATCAGAGAGTCGAAGCAGGCTAAAAACTTTTATGAGGCTAAGCAAAGAGAAAATAAGCCAAGGGTAAGAATAAGAAAGTTTGATTAAAAACACATATAAGGAGTGATATTTATGTTGGAAAAAAGAAATAAAGAAGTATTAATGAAGATGTTTGCTTTAAAATGTGAAGGCAAAACCTTTCAAGCAATTGCAGATGAATTAGGAGTATCAAAACAAGCAGTTCAACAGTCGTTATCATCAGTCATAGCACCTAGAAACCGCAAAGGCATTTCGGTTTTTGATACTATTAATATTTTTACTAGCGAAAATAATTTAACCAGGATAGGTTTTTCAAAGGAAATAGATTTCACTGGAGCTGTTTCTTCTTTAAACCAAAAACTTAAAGGCCTGAGAAAGTTTACTATCGGCGAATTAGTTAATATAAGAAGAGTTGTAGGAGAAGATGCGTTTGAAGAAATTATTTCTTATTATACGAATAAGCCAGAACAATAAAAAAAGACATTACTTAAGCACCAACTTAAATAATGCGTACAAGAAAATAATTATCGTATTTATTATACCACAGAAAGGTTGGTATGCAAATGAGAGATGTAAGAAATTTAATAGTAGAGTTAACAAATAGTGAAAAAGACTTCTTGATTTATATATTGGACAAGCTTATCAAGGCTAAAGGCTACAAGCTGATAGTGCTTCGAGACCAGCTCGTAAAGCTAGGCTATGCTGACAAGACGATTAGAAACGTAATAAGGCTACTTGCTGTAGCAGAAATAATAAAACATCACTCTACTGGCAGAAAGCAAGAGCTTATAAGTGTGTGTGGGATAGCTAGTTTCTACAATTTAATCAAAGAGTTAGGGGTGAGGTAGATGTCTGATGATCCATGCAGATGGTGTAGCGATTACCCTTATTGGTGTAGAGGTAGATGCAAAGAAAAAGACAATTACATAAATGAAGTAGACGAAGATGTGCCAGTGGTGACAGCAACAGGAAGAATAGGAGTAATTATAGACATAAATAAAAATGGAATAAGAAGGGAGATTACATATGCCTACAATAGACGACAAAGCAAGCGTAACAAACGAAGAAGAGCAACAAGAAGTATTTAATATGTTTGCGGCTAACATGGTTAACGTGGATATTTGTAAAGCTACAGGGTTAACTTACAACCAAGTTTTGGCTTACAGAATTTCATACGAGGGAAGGTGTAAAAGTGAAACATGTAAAAATTAAAGATGCAAGAATTAATCATACGGCTTTATTTACAACAGCTAATTTATTGGATTGCATTAGGGAGGGAATACAAGGAACAACTATTGATGAGTTTGGCAGATGGTCTAATCATAACGGTTATTCTAAACAACAAGTAAGAGATATGGTTAGGATTGCAAGGATGCAGTTACAAACATTTTCAAATGAATTAGATAATACATATGATTGGGTTGAATAAGGAGGGGAGTATTAGTGAAGCTTAGTACACAACTAAACATAGCAAGAAACCAAAACATGATTAAGCTTTTAAAGGCAAAGAATAAGCAGCTTAAGAGAGTAGGTAATAAACACATAAATATCCACTTAGAAGCTCCTAGAGAATTAGATTATCAAGCTAACTACATGGGTACATGTGACTGTGGATGCCACAAGGAATTATACAAAGGAATGAGCGTTATAATGCATGGCAACAAGATGATACATATTGATTGCTTAGAAGCTTATTTAAAGCGTAATTTGGTGGTGTTGTAGATGGGTAAGATAATCGAAACGCTATGCCTAAATGGGCCTAACCAAGGCATACATAAAGTTGAATTAGATTACACACAAGAGCAAGAGGATGAAGCTAAGACTAAGCTAGAAGTTAATTATGAAGGGACTATATACGCAGGGTGGTGCCGAGATTGTACTACATTGGTACCAAAGGGAAGCGAAGCCTATTTAAAGAATGTAGATGGCTTAGGCAAGTTGCAAGTAGATGTTTTTCATAAGCATTGTTTGTATTAGGAGGGATGGTTAAATAGTGTGCTATGGAACATGCAAATATGAATATAGTTTTGGCCCACATGAGATGACAGGTGAATGCAGTATATATCATCTATTAGGCACAGATAACATGCCAGAGGATGCAACGTGCATGAACCCAACATACGGAGGAGAGGAATGTATAAATATACAGACAAAGAAATCATAGAAATAATCAAGACAGCTACTATTGTAGTAGATACTAGAGAACAGAAATGCGATCACATACTGAAATACTTTGACAGCAAGAAGATACCATATGTAAGAGAAAAGCTAGAATACGGTGATTTTACGCTTAAGGTAGAAGCTCCTAGCGTGGCTCGTGACTTTTACTTTGGTGACATATTAACTATAGAGCGCAAGGCTAATCTAAACGAATTAAGCGGGAATTTAGCGCATGAGCGTGAACGCATGATTAAAGAGTTTAGCAGAGTAAGAGGACAGCTAATATTGCTGATTGAGAACGCTACATATGATGACATAGTTAATCATAACTACACAACACAGTATGAGCCTAAAAGCTTTATAGCTACTCTTAAGACATTTGAAAACAGGTTTGGGTTTGGTACCCACTACCAAAAGGACAGCAAGTACACAGGACATTACATATATCAAACTTTAATTTATGCGCTAAGAAATAAGTTAAAAGAGGGGGCGTTTTAGTGAATATATACGAGTCAATTAATGCGATCATGCAAGACATGGGGGCCATAGGCAAGAACAAGACCAATATACAGCAGAATTTCAAGTTTAGAGGTATTGATGATGTTATGAATCATCTTAAGCCATTACTTGCTAAGTATAAAGTGTTTGTAGTTCCACAGGTATTGAGCTACGAAAGAGAAGAACGTAAAACATCTAAAGGCAACAATTTACTTTATTCAGTTTGCAACATTAAGTATACATTCTACGCAGAAGATGGCTCCAATGTAGAAGCTGTTGTTACTGGTGAAGGAATGGACAGTGGTGATAAAGCCACTAATAAGGCTATGGCTATTGCTTTTAAATATGCTTTATTCCAGGTGTTCTGTATTCCTACGGAAGAAATGAAAGATCCTGATGCTGACACTCCTACAGAAAGCAGTAAAAAAACAGAAATAGTGTTAACGGATGAACAGGTTAAAGAGCTTTATAAAGTGGCAGGAGATAAGCAGGTTAGTAGTTTGGTAGTGGATAAGCAGGTACAGAAGAAATTCGGGTGCAAGGTGCAGGAATTAACCTTAGCTCAATATAAATTTATGTTAGATGGATATGAAAAATTAGAAGTGAAAGAGGGCAAATAGATATGAATTTTAATAGCGTTGGTTTACATGGTAGAGTTTGTAAAGATATTGAGTTAAAAGGTAGTGAGGGTAAAGAGTATTGCTCATTCACATTAGCTGTGAATGGATATAAGGACAAGGTGGATTTTATTCAGCATAAAGCCTTTGGCAAAACAGCTATTGCACTTAGTACATTTGCGAAAAAAGGCAAGGAGCTAGTTACAAGAGGGAGATTATCGGTTGATACTGTGGACACTGATGGAATCAAGAAAACTTTTACCAGCGTAATTGTTGAGGGGTTTGACTTCTGTGGCAGTAAATCTGACGGACAAGCATCAGATAGTGATAGCACCGAATTTACACCTACTAATGATGACGAGGACGACGATTTACCATTCTAGCTAGGAGGTGCAGCACATGGAAGGATGGGTGAAACTTCATAGGAAGCTTATAAAAAGTGATGTATTTCAAAACGAAAAACTATTAAAGGTGTTCGTTTGGTGCATGATTAAAGCTACAAGACATAGTAAAGAGCTAGTAGTAGGAGCTAATAAAATAAACCTTTTGCCAGGACAATTTGTTACTGGCAGAAGGAAAGCAGCCATTGAATTATGCATGAAAGAAAGTACAGCAAACAACTACTTAAAACGCTTAGAAGCTATGCAAATGATACACCTAAATTGTAACAGCAGATTTACGATTGTAACCATTGAGAATTATAGCTTTTACCAAGATGACTCAAAAAAAGATGACAGAAAGTTGACAGAAGTTGAACAGAAAGTTGACACAAACAAGAAAGAAAAGAAAGAAAAGAATAATAATAATGTGCATTTTGATGCAGAGTGTGAAAAAATATGGAGCCTTTACCCAAACAAAAAAGGGAAAGCACAAGCTATAGCTAAATTACCAAAGCTAATAGAGAAATATGGCTATGATGCAATAGAAAACTGTGTAATAGCATATGCAAATGAATGTAAAGGTAAAGACATCAAATATGTAAAGCATGGCAGTACGTTCTTCAACGGTGGTTACCTTGACTACTTACAGATAGAAGCACAAGAAGAAAGTAGTGCACCAACTAAAGGACCATATATTGACGAGGAAACAGGAGAGATTATTAGGAGGTAGGCTATGGACTTAAAAGAGATAGTGCAAGAGATAAAGAAAAGCTTATCTCCTAGCCAAGTAAGAAGCAAAATAGAAGCCGATTTAATGCTACAAGTCAAAAATAAAAAGTATGTGTGTTGGCTACACAATGATAATCCTAGTAGCCCTAACATGAGCTTTGATGAAGAAAAAGCCGACTTTCATTGTTTTAGGTGTGGCGGGCACTATAACTTGTTTGACCATTATATGAGCCATTACAACTTGTCATTTATAGAAGCCACAGAAAGCATTATAAACGACTTTAATTTTAACTATACACTTAGTAAGCATGAGCCTAAAAAGCTTGATGTAGTGGCACATAATGAGCCTATAGATACAATCAAAGACTACATACACAGGCGCAAGATAAGTGATAATACCATTAACTATATAGGGGTTAAGGGTGATGGCAAAAACGTAGTATTTGAATATCGAGATCAATTCGGGAACCATGTAGCCAACAAGTATAGGCCTGCATATAAGATTGAAAAAGGCAAGCCTAAGAACTGGTGGGATGGTGAAGGCAAGAATGAAAAAACACTTTTCAACATGGATAAGGTAAACGTAACAGAAAGACTTGTAATATGTGAGGGTGAGTTTGATTGTTTAAGCCTTATAGAAGCTGGCTACAAAAATGCAGTAAGCGTTCCGGCAGGCGCAAAAGGTGATAGTTGGATAGAAGCAAACTATGATTGGCTAATGCAATTTGATGAAATCACGCTATGGTTTGATGATGATGATGCAGGTAAACAAGGAGCAATGATCGTAGCCAATAGGCTTGATAACTGCACTAGAGTGGTTTATTGCACAGTAGCAAATGACATAAATGAGGTGCTTTACAGATTTGGGAAAGAAGAAGTACTTAAGCAATTAGCTAATGCTAAAGAGTTAGATGTAGATGGAGTTTTAACAGCTTCACAGATAGAAGATTTTAATGTATATGAAGCTGAAAAAATTAAAACAGGAATTAATGTAATAGATAAATATTGTCTAGGGATAGTGTTTGGCAGCCTAGCCATTACAACAGGACACAACGGTAGTGGTAAAAGTACAGTCATTAATCAAATTTTCATTTCTGAGAGCATTTCACAAGGGTATAAGGTATTTTGCTTTAGTGGAGAGTTAACATCCTCTAACTTCAAATATTGGCTGTATAACACTATTGCGGATGATGGTGACATAGAGGAGCTAACCAATAAGTGGCTAGAAAAATACTATAAGCTAAATCAATTCGCATCTAAGAATATAACAGAGTGGATTGACGATAAGCTTTATCTTTACAACAAGCAAGATTACTCTTCTAAAGAAATATTAAGCACCATGAGAATGTTGGCAAAGCGCAAAGGTGTAAGAGTATTTATACTGGATAACCTTATGAAGATAGATCTTGGAGATGGGCGCAATGAATTGACTTTGCAGAAGAATTTTGTAAACGAGCTTAAGATATTTGCATTGCAATATAATGCCATAGTACACCTAGTAGCACATCCAAGAAAACCACAGGCAGATGGGAAAATAACTAAATTTGACGTGGCAGGTACAGGGGATATTACAAACTTGGCCGACTATGTATTTGCTATTAGTAGAACAAGCGAAGAAGTTAAACAAGAATATCAAGACTACAAAGATAATCCACCTAAAAACAAAGTAATGATAGATCCAAGGGATGCTACTATTACACTTCTAAAAGATAGACCAACAGGAACAAGTGATAAAAATGCAGTAATGTATTTTGACGAGAAGCGCAGAAGATTTTACAACACAACAGCAGATTTAAAGAAAAGCTATGGTTATAAAAAAACTTATGTGCAATCTGAAATAGATGACGATCAATTACCTTTTTAGGTGGTGGAATATGAGGAAAGAAAAAGAAATGTTTAGAGAAGCTTTGGAGTGGCTAGCAGTTAACTATGAGGACACTGACTTTGATAAGTTAGCTCAAGAATTACCTACTATTTGCAATAAGTATAAGGGTAGTGGCTTATGGCAGAGTCTAGTTTATGCAGCCCTAGACCACTTAGAAGCTAAAGCAAAGTATGAAAGGAGTAAGCAACATGCCAATACGCAATCCTAATAGGGCAAGAGAGGGAATTGTTATAGCTAAATACATAATTAAGAACAAATGCACTTTAAAAGTAGCAAATGAACAATGCTACCCTAACATATCCGCATATGCAGCACAAGAAAGGCTGTATTTAGTAAGCAGAGTTGATAAGAAACTATACGATATGGCTAAAAAAGTGCAAAAAGAAGCGGTTGTTGCTGCAAAGTCTGATAAGAGTAAGCTAAAAGAGAAGCCATGTCCTGAGCTAAAAATAGAGCTAGACGAAGCAGTTATTAAAAGCAAGAGTAGAATTTCGTGGCTAAAAAAGAACATCAAAGTAGGGCAAGTAGTTGAGTACAGAATAAGCTATGACAATGTTGTGGAAATAGAGGTAACAAGGACATTCGACAATTACTTTTACGGAAAAATTAAAGGGTGTATGGAAGAGTGCTACTACTACCAACAGATAGTTAAGATTAAAAGTTGATTTTTATTA
>JAGAVZ010000234.1 GCA_017941635.1 Cellulosilyticum sp. | reverse complement strand
TCTAATCAAAATTGAATAGTAAAAGATATATATATTACACAACAAAAATAAGTACACCATGGTGATTAATTATGGCAGAGATATCAGACGCAATCGCAATGATAAAAAAAGCTGAATCTGATGCTGAACAACTCATTATTGATTCAGAGTCCAAATCCAAGGACTTAATCGCTGAATCAAATGTTAAAGCTGAAGAAATTATTTCTCAAGCTAAATTGGCAGCAGAAGACCAAGCAAAAGATACTGTTTTTGATGCAGAAGATAAAGCTAAAAAAGAAGCTCAATCTATTGCTGAGCAGTCCAAAAAAGATGTTCAAGCTTTAAAGGACAAAGCTATGGCAAATGTAGATGACGCAGCTTCAATAATTGTCAAAAATATTTTGTAGTGTGAGATTATATGTTCAAGACAGCTAGAATGCGTAAAATTAGAATTGTTACACTGGATAAGTATGTAGCGCCTACAGTGGACGCTCTCCACGAATCAGGACTCATACAAATCAGTGATATTTCTGACAGCATTCAGCAAGATCCTGAATTAGCGGAGTTAGTTACTCCTTCTAAAGCCACTCCTTACACTGGTAAATTATCTTCACTTCTCATGAAAACAAACGGTATATCTGAACTATTAGGAAATTCTTTATCAGAAGGCCATGGGTTAAAAGACACATTAATGTCTTTTATTAGTCCAGATTTACCTGTTCAAAAAGAAGTAGAGAAATTGGATACTGAAGCTTTTATTGCAAAAGCTGAAGAGACTTTATCCCAGGTAGAAGCTAAAACAAGTGTAATTGAAGGAAAATTATCCGCACTCGACGCTGAAACAAGTGAACTACAGTCTAATAAAAGTTTGGCTAATCGCTTATCTAATTTTGACATGAACTTAGCTGACTTAAAAGATTCTAAGTACACTTCTACTACTGTTGGAAGGATTAATGCTGGATCTGCTTCAGAAATCAAAAATGAATTAAGTAACTTGACTGACGAATTAGAAATATTTACTGTTCCTAGCGATGATAAAGAGGGAGAAATCATCGTTGTAGTGACATTAAATGAATTTAGTGATGATGTTTATTCAACACTTCGTAAATTCGACTTTGAGAAAATTGAAATAGGCAATGTTGAAGGAACTCCTCAGCAAATTATTTCAAATGCTGACTCCAGACTCTTAACCATTGAATCTGAACGTGCATCTGTTAAATCAGAATTAAAAGCAGTTGCAGAACAATGGGACGATGATATATTAGCACTCAAAGAACAATTAGAAAATGAAAAAGAAAAGAACGAAATCCTTTCTTCTTTTGTTCAAACTAAAGACGCTTACATACTTGAGGCATGGGTACCTGTAAAAGATACCGAAAAGGTTGAACAATTGGTTGAAAAAAGTTCTGACGGACATTGTGCCTTTGAAACAATAGAAGTTGAAGGTACAGATGATGAAAATGTTCCAGTTTTACAACAAAATGGATGGTATGCAAAACCTTTCGAATACCTTGTTGATATGTACTCTCCTGTACGTTACAACGCAATGGATCCAACAATTTTTGTTGCAATCACATTCCCATTCTTCTTCGGTTTCTGTTTAACTGATGCAGTTTATGGTTTAATTGTATCACTTATCGGTGTGGTCTTATTGAAAGGTATGGGTAAAGTTAAAGAGTCCATGAAATCCTTTGGTTGGATTTTAATCTGGTCCGGTCTGTGGGCCGTTATACTGGGTTTGATAACTAACGGTTTTATTGGAGACTTCCCAGAAAGAATAGCTGGTTTCCGTTTACCAACTGTATATGCTCCTGTTGAAGCATTCGTACACCCTGATACTATTTTGATAATAGCTATTGCTGTTGGTCTTATTTACACCAACATCGGATTTATCTTAGGTGCTATCAACAACTTAAGATACGGAAACAAGAAAGAAGCTATCGGTTCTCAAATTTGTTGGTTTGTATTTGAAGCTGGTATAATCCTCCTTGCTTTAGGATTTATGATGCCTGCAATCGGAATGATTGGTATGGTATTAGGTGGAATATTAATAGTTGCAACTATTGGAATGTTAGTGTGGGCTAACGGCGCATATGGTGTAATGGATATCTTCGGTTACATGGGAGATGTTTTATCCTACGCACGTCTTTTAGCATTATGTTTGGCTACTGGTGGTATTGCTATGACAGTAAACATCTTAGCTCAAATGATTGATCAAATGGTTCCATTTGTAGGAATTATTCTTGCAATATTCATATTTATATTTGGTCATATCGCAAACTTCCTGTTCCAGGTATTAGGTGCATTTATTAACGCTTTACGTCTTAACTATGTAGAGTTCTTCTCACAATTCTTCATGGAAGGTAAAGGTAAGTTCGATGCTTTCAAAGCAAAAAGAACATTTACAAAAATTAAAAATTAAAAATTTTTCATTTATATCTTAAATTAAATTAAAAAAACAATATTATTTCAAAGGTGAATAAATATGGTAGAAATTGCTTTAGGTACTGCTTTAGCAGCTATTGGTGCTGGAGTAGCAATTGGTTTTGCTGGATTAGGTTCCGGTTTAGGGCAAGGTATGGCAGCTGCTGGATCTGTAGGTGC
>JAGAVZ010000025.1 GCA_017941635.1 Cellulosilyticum sp. | reverse complement strand
TAAAATCAAAGCGCTTCAACGTAGGAGTTACTTTTTAAGAAATAGAACAAGTTATGAGTATCGTATTTATTTAGAATGCAATTGTGAATTTTTGCCAGCCTAATGATTAGGCTGGCAAGCACAGATTTTGGTGATGAGCCGAAATCTATAAAAATAAAGTAAGGTTTTAAAAGATAAAATCTTACTTTATTTTTATTTGCATAAAAAATGGACCTTTAAAAATATAAAAAAGTTGGAAAATAATTAATTTTAAAAAATAAAGTACGAGATGTATTAAATATATTTACATAAATGCCGATTTATATAATGGTAAATATTATGGAAAATAATTAATATATATAAAAATATAATTTTGACTAATTAGTCAATATAATATAGAAAAATATAGCAAGCCGTTGGAGGCGAATAGTATGCAGGAAAGTTTATTTAGACCTAAGATTCTACCAAGAGAACGTATCAACAACTTATTAGAGGCTATTTTTGAGACACCATTATTCTATTTATCTGCATCAATGGGATATGGTAAGACAACAGCAATTAGGTGCTTTTTAGAAGAGAAGAAAGATATAAAGACAGTATGGATTCCTATTTCTAGTGTAGAAGGGAATGAGAATGGGTTATGGCATAGATTTGGAGATGCTATGGAAAAGTATAGTTCGGAGGCAAAAAAACAGCTTTTAAGTATAGGATTTCCGACGAATGATTATGAAATTAGAAGTGTACTAGAAATAGTTAAAGAGGTAGTCAATGAGCCAATGGTTATTGTATTTGATGACTATCACGAAGCAGAATGCCAACCTATTTTAGATAGAATCTTAACGCTTTACACAGAGGATAATATGAAAAATGTGCATGTAGTGGTTATTAGCAGGATGCGTCCGTCTACTAATTTTTTGATGCTTAATATTAAAAATAAGTGTTTACTTATGTGGCAAGGGGAAATTGCATTTACCAAACAGGAAACTAATGATTTATTTGAATTAAATGGGTTTAAACTTACTCACAATCAAATAGATGAAGTATATAACTATACAATGGGATGGTCGGCACCTACTTATTTACTTTTATTGGAATATGCGATACATAAAGATATTGGCATTATTACAGAATCAACAGAACTTATAAAGGCAGCAGTTTATGATCAGTTAGATGAGGATGCAAAGAGGTTACTCCTAATGTTAGCACCATTAGATAGTTTTTCATTGGAGCTTGGGGAATACATTACACAAACTCCAAAAGTAAGTGATGTTATTAAGGATATGCTAATGAAAAACTGTTTTATTAGCTTAATTCCACAGAGCAAGGATTATCAATTTCATACTCTCTTTAAGCATACGTTATTAGATGAACTTAGGAAAAGTGATATAGAGGAAAAAGAAATCTATAATCGATGTGCACTATGGTATAAATCACAAGGCGTTATATTAACTGCCATAGAATATTTTGATAAGGCAAGAAATGATGATGCTATATTAGATATTATGTCACAGTTAGGTGCCACAGAGTACATGTATATTGCACCTAAACTGATTACTAATGTATTTAGTCATATGAGTTTGGAGAAAAAGTTGAGTAGACCGATAGGCTATTTAACTTTTATACAGTCCTATCTTCTTAGTACATATAGTCCTAAAGCTTATAAACTATTTGATGAAGCTAAGGCATATTATTTGGAACATGAGGAAATTAAGCAGTGGCAACATATTAGGGGAGAAATTTATTTAATTGAAGCGTTGCTCTTGGTTTCTAAGCCACATCAAATGTTAGAGTATATAAAAAGAGCATATGAAGATTTGGACCAAGGTAAATCACTTATTGCAGGCCCAGTTATGATTTGTACGCGCGGACGCATTCATAGTCTTTCTATGTTTTATAATGAAGTAGGTAAATATCGATATATACGAGACTTTATGGAGGAAAACTTAAAGTACTTTAAACAGGTTGCCAACGGCTGTTCATCTGGTATGCGTTATCTAGCATGTGCAGAATATGCTTATGACATAGGCAATTTAGAGGAATCTAAAGTTTTTGCCTATAAGGCAATCTACAGAGCAGAAATCAAAAAGCAACTTAGTGTTTTACTGAATGCACATTTTGTCTTGATGCGTATTAGCATTGTACAAGGAAATATAGAAGAGATAGATCAACATATGGAAGAAATTAATCAACATACATTGAATGGAAACCATCCCATCATACGAAATATGGTAGATATGGTTAAAGGGTATATTTATGGAATAACTAATAAATACCAAAAGGTTCCTGAATGGATTAAAAATATAAGTATGGAGAGAGGGATAGACAGTTTGCCTGATATTAGGATATTGCCTATTAATCTAGGTCTTATACTACTTTACAAAAAAGAATATATACAACTTGAAGTGTTGATGGAATCTTGTATAGAAGAGTATAAAAAGAATCAGTCCATTTATGAAATTATGTTATCCTATATTTTATTAGCAATTGCAAAAGTACAACTCTATGATGAAGATGATGGTGCAGAAGCGTTGCAAGAAGCGATAAAGATTGCTGAGGCAGATCAGATTATCATGCCTTTTATAGAATTTAGAAAGTATATTAAAGAATTAATGGAAATACTAGCAGAGCAATCTGATTTTGCTAAGCGTATAGTAGAGTATTATAAAATGGGTAATCTAGCATTAGAAAAAGAAAATAATCAAGAGTTACAAGAAATCTTAACAGATAGAGAAAAAGACGTTATGCAATTATTTGTAAAGGGGTATAAGCAATCAGAAGTAGCTAGAGAACTTCAAATTACAATAGATACCGTCAAAAGACACATTAAAAATGTATATGCCAAATTAAATATCCATAGTAAGGCCGAGCTTATTGAGAAATTGGGTAATACATTATAGTACAAAACCTATCCCTAAAAGGGGTAGGTTTTTATCATGTAAAAAATCACCCCTTAGGGGGAATAGCTTAAGAGATAAAACCCCACTATAATTTAAGTATAAAGATTTACATAGTACTTTGATGAAAGTAGTTATATGCAAGAGATTAATAATCAATAAGATAATCGAGAGAGGGTGAAAAAGATGCAGATTGACCGGGTTGAGTTCTTAGAAGACTATATTATACAGCTTGAACTATCGAATAGAGAAAAAGTAAAATTTGATTTAAAGCCATTACTAAAAACAGCAAGGTTTAAGCATATTGTATCTCAATCTTTTTTTGAGCAAGGAAAGTTAATCAACCAGTGTTGTATCTGTTGGGATGATGTCACAGAGATTCAAGACTATGAAATGTTGGGAGAAGAATTTATACGAAAGAGTTTGTAAGTCAATATAGAGCAAGATATAAGATAACTAGAGAGAAGTGAAGGTATATATATAGTAGAGAGAAATAAGAGAAAACAGCTTAGAATAGTACAGCTATTGATAACAATAAATAGAACGAATTGATACCATATACTAAGAGATAAGAGGGGGAAAAGATATGAAAAATCTAAAACAACGTACTAAATTATTCGTACTGTTTATTATTACAGGTTTAATTCCAATGTTAGTACTCAATATTATAGGTATTACTAACGCAGTGCATGGCATGAATAATGTAAGTAAAGATTTATTGCAAGATAAATTAGAAAGTAGTATTGCAGCATCACAGATGTATATCAGACAGTATTATGGAGCGTTAGATTTACAAGAGGATGACCTAGTAGATAAAAATGGACAATCTATTAAACAAAGATATGATATGGTTGATAGATTATCTCATGACATGGGAATTGTAACCACTATTTTTGTTAAACAAGGTGACCAGTACATAAGATTAAATACAAGTATCGTAGGTGAAGATGGAACAAGGGTAGAGGGAACAGTTCTTGAGAGTGAAGTTGTTTTAAACACTGTTAATGAAGGAGAAAGGTATATCGGAGATGCAGATATTTTAGGAGAAGAGTATTTAACGGTATATGAACCACTTAAAAATAGTAATAATGAGATGATTGGACTATTATTCTCAGGTGTTTCTAAAGCAAAATGTGAGCAGATGATAGTTAACCATATCTTAAATGCTCAAATAAAATCAGCAGGTATTTTAATAACAATGATTATTTTTGGAATTGTAGCGACGTTACTTGCTGCATCTGAAATTGTTAAGCCATTAAATCAAGTAGTC
Organism: Cellulosilyticum sp.; assembly: GCA_017941635.1. Lineage (GTDB taxonomy): Bacteria > Bacillota > Clostridia > Lachnospirales > Cellulosilyticaceae > Cellulosilyticum. The sequence goes on along the minus strand of JAGAVZ010000025.1, from coordinate 8,255 downwards.
AAATCTGCTAATATTATTGCTAAATACAATTTAAGTCAGGATATACCACAAGATTTGATTGAACGAAAAGATGAAATAGGGACAGTAGCAAAAGCATTGAAGTCTATTCAAGGGAATCTTAAAGAAGTCATTCAATCTGCAATGAATGTTTCATCTAATGTCACAGATACATCTAATGAATTAGCCAATAACTGTAAGGAAGCAAACCAAGTAACAGAAGAAATGGCAAAAACCATTCAAGAGGTGGCACAAGGTGCTACAGATCAAGCAGCTAGTACAACAGAATGTATGCAACGTTTGGACAAGTTAGGTTTATTGATTGATTCTAATCAAGACCAAATGACACAGCTTAATACAGCATCTAATGAAGTAATTAATGTTACTAAAGTAGGTCATCAGGTATTACGAGATTTAGCAGATAAAATTAAAGAAAGCAATACGGCCACAATTGAGGCTTATGATAGCATGATTCAAACCAATCAAAGTGCAATACAAATTAGCGAGGCAAGTAATGTTATTGCATCCATTGCAGATCAAACTAATTTATTGGCACTCAATGCTTCTATTGAAGCAGCAAGAGCAGGGGAACATGGTAGAGGTTTTGCAGTTGTAGCAGAAGAGATTAGAAAATTAGCTGAGCAATCTGCACAATCTACTAAGGAAATTGATGATCAAATTAAGAAAGTGCAAAGGGATGTTTCTAATGCAGTGTCTATCACTGAAAAGGTAAAAAATATGTTAGGACAGCAAACACAAGATGTTGTTGTAACAGAAGGTAAATATGATGAGATTGCACAAGCTATCAAAGTAACACAACAGGTTGTAGAAGAACTTAATCAATCTAGTCTACAAATGCAAGAAGAAAAAGTACAAATGAGTAGTTATATAGAAGGGCTTTCAGCAGTAGCAGAGCAAAATGCAGCAGCAACCGAAGAAGCCTCAGCATGTATCGAAGAACAAAGTGCATCTATCCACGATATGCATAGTTCAAGTGCTACTTTAGCAGAAATGGCAAACGGATTATATGATATGATTACAAAGTTTGAAGTATAAATAGAGAAAGAAAATATTAAATAAAATAGATACAGAATAATAAATAATGATTAAAAATTAATATGAATTTGAGAGAAGGATGTATAAAAAGGTATTACTTGCTAAGGTGAGTAATACCTTTTTAAATTAAAGTAAAAAATTTGAAAATCGCTAGACTTTGTGTTGCTCTTGGAATATAGTAGAATAGCTAAGACATTAAGTAGACAGAGAAGGTGAGGACATAAAAGTGGGGAATACAATTACTATACTAGAGTATATAGGCGTATTTGCATTTGCTATATCAGGTGCTAATGTGGCTATTCATGAGCAATTAGATTTATTAGGAATTTATATACTTGCAACAGTGACAGCTATGGGTGGGGGAATTATCAGAGATATTGTAGTCAATGAAGGAATTCCAGCTTTTTTTAGTAATCATATAGCGATTATCATTATATTAATAGCGGCTACTGTGGCGATTATTCTAAAAGGTAAATGGAAATATAAGAATACTTTCGCTTTTATTGATGCACTAGGACTTGCAGCATTTGTTGTATCTGCAGGGCTTAAGGGATTAAATAATGGTTATAGCTTAACATTGTTTTTATTTGTAACCTCTATTACAGGCGTAGGTGGCGGCATGCTAAGAGATATTATCGTAGGTAGAAAGCCAGATGTATTTTGTAGAGATATTTATTGTGTAGCAGGTATTATTGGGGCATTAGTATTATGGTTTTTATTTGATCACACACCAAGTTACATGGCAACAACATCAGCGTTAATTATAATTATTGTAGTGAGAATGATTTGTTACTTAAAGAACATTAATTTACCAGTGATTAAAAGAGATATTACAGAAGATTTCTATGAATAAGTACATGTATTTAAATATAGCGTTAGTATAAAGCTTGAGGTCGTAGGTGCATTAGGATGACAGATTGACAGCTAAGATAGAAATTTGATCTATTTGAATAAATAAGGGAATGAAGTACTCCCTAGGCAGTAATGCCTAAACCGCGTAAAAGCTGATGACTTCTGTAATGAATGGGTATAATTTAGCCCTAATTACAGAGTTATCAGCTTTTTTTGTGGGAAAACTATTAATAAAGTGGATAAATAAGAAAGGAATATGAATGAAATGTTAACAAGTTTGGCTTATATTTTTTTATTAGGTCTATTATTAGGTTGGGTATTTCATAAGTTAAGACTACCAAGTTTAGTCGGTATGATTATGGCAGGGATTTTATTAGGACCCTATGTATTAAATGTATTAGATGAAACAATTTTGGGGATTTCATCACAGCTTAGACAACTTGCTTTGGTCATTATTTTGACAAGAGCAGGACTATCTTTAAATATTGGTGATTTAAAGATAGTAGGAAGACCAGCTATTTTAATGTGTTTTGTGCCAGCTACATTAGAAATTTTTGGGACGGTGCTCATTGCACCTAAGTTGTTTCATGTAACAGTTTTAGAGGCGGCTATTATGGGAAGTGTCTTAGCAGCCGTATCTCCAGCCGTTATTGTACCAAGAATGATTAAACTAATTGATGAAGGTTATGGCACAAAGCAAAGTATTCCGCAGATGATTTTAGCAGGGGCATCAGTCGATGATGTTTTTGTTATTGTACTTTTTACTGCTTTTACCTCATTAGCGGCAGGTGGCAATATCTCAGCTATGCAGTTTGTGCAAATTCCAATTTCTATTATTTTAGGGATTTTACTAGGGCTAGGCATAGGTTTTGGGTTAGTGAAATATTTTAAAGTCTTTCATATGAGAGATTCAGTAAAGGTATTAATTATTTTGAGTGCCTCATTCTTAATGCTAGAATGTGAAACAAGATTAGAAGGTATTATTCCTATCTCAGGGCTTATTGCTATTATGAGTATGGGTATTATGATTAAGCAACTCTATGGAGACTTAGCAACTAGAATGAGCAATAAATACAATAGGCTTTGGGTAGCAGCAGAGGTGATTCTATTTGTATTAGTGGGTGCAATGGTGAATTTAAAATATGTAAAAGTAGCGGGGATAGTGGCAGCTAGCATTGTGGTTGGTGCTATGGTATTTAGGATGATAGGTGTGTTTATCTGTATGTTAGGAACAAAACTTACCAATAAAGAAAGGCTATTTTGTATGTTTGCTTATACACCAAAAGCAACCGTACAAGCAGCGATTGGGGGCATGCCACTTGCTATGGGATTAGCATGTGGCGAAAAGGTACTGACTTTAGCCGTATCATCTATTCTAATTACTGCACCATTTGGAGCAATTTGCATGGACAGAAGCTATAAGAAACTACTTGCAAAGTAAGTAAGTAAGTAAGTAATTGATAAGTAAGTAAGTAATTGATAAGTAAGTAAGTAATTGATAAGTAATAATTAAAAAGTAAGTCCGTATTTAGGAGAAGATATACTAAATATGGACTTATTTACAAGAAATTAAGACTTAATATTTTGAAAAATTAAACTTATGGTACAATTTGTTTTATAAGATTGTTGTGATACAAGCAGTAAAAAGAAGGAATAAAATAATGGTGTAAAGGATGGGGCGATTATGGCAAAACAATTAAGAGAAAGACAATCTGTAGAGATTGAGAAGACATTATCTTATGTGATGGGCGTACCTAGAAATAAGGAGGATATTTTAGATATAGCTACTCTGGTTGAACGTCTAAAGGAGACGTCTTTATTTGCGTATAGAGGCCTGGATATAGGTGAAGAGGGAGATCCTATTATTTCTTTAAATTATGAGGGGACAGATTATTTAGTACAACTTATTTTAGAAGATGTAGAAGTACCAGAATTATTTAGAATCAATCACCGCTTTAGTCAAGAGGATTATGAAATACTCACACAATCAGAGATAGGTATTACAACTGCTATGAAATTTAGTGAGGATGTAATGGAATCCTATTTGGTTCAATTAAAAGTGATTTATACCTTAATGCCAGATTTAATAGGTCTGATAGATTATAGTGCAGAGCGTATTTATTCAGGGGTTTGGGCAACACTTGCTGCACAATCTAAAGTGCCACCTTCACCAAACTATCTATATTCTATTCAAGCAGTTTCAAATGAAGAAGCGGATTGCGTATGGATGCATACACATGGGCTTAATCGCTGTGGACGTATTGAACTGGAGTTATTAGATATGGATAAAGAAAATTATCAAGATTATTCAGCGCTGGTTCAAGGCTTTGCAGACCGATTACTTTCAAAGCCAGTAGAAGAGATTGCAAGAGAAGGCGAAGCACAATTTATTGCTTATACTCATAATCGAGAATCTATTGTGGCAACTTGGATACCTTGGGAAAGCGCAGTTGGTTATTATGATGAAGAGATGTTAGGTGGAGCAAAAAGTCATGAGGAGCATGGATGGCCATCGGGTGTGATTTATCTTTATTTAAATGAAGAGGATTATCAGAACGGGAAATTAGTAGCACCTAATGCACTAGGAGACCAATTGCATGACAATATTGTTGTTTTCTTCTCAGATAAAGAAACTGAGCGTATGAGGGCTCTGGCACAAGAACGCTTTGAGTATTTTAGAAAGTATGCCTTAAACAAAGATTATCACTCTATTGTCAAATTTGGACTATCAGTGGATAAGGAATACGAAGAAAATAGCTGTGATGGTAGAGAACATATTTGGTTTGAAATCTTAGAAATTAACGGAAACAAGATGAAAGCTAAATTAACACAAGAACCTTATATGATTAAGAATCTAAAAGTGCATGATATATTAGAATTAGATGTAGAACAAATGACAGATTGGCTCATTTATACACCAGAGTTTTCCGTTAACCCAGATGAAATTTATTTATTAGAAGGTTAAAGTAAGAGTATCCCTAAAAATGTGTGGAAAAGATATCAAATTTTCTTTAAAATGATACGAGAATAGTAACTTTTAAAGGGAGAATGCGACGTGAAAAAAATATGGAATAAGATATTAGGTATAAATCTTGTGGCAACCATGATAAGTATTACAATGTTACCAATAGGAATAGGGGCAAGTGAAATCATTACGCCTTCAGAGAAAATAGATGTTGTTTTCACAAATGATTTACACTCACATTTAGAACCATTTACAGTGAAGACAGAGGATGGACAAGAGGAATTGGGTGGCTTTGCACGAATTGCAAATTTTATTAAGAGCAAACAATCAGAAGCCGAAGATTTATTGGTACTAGATGCAGGGGATTTCTCAATGGGGACACTTTATCAAACTCTCTTTGAGACAAGTGCTTCAGAGCTACGCCTTTTAGGTGAAATGGGATATGATGTGACTACTCTTGGAAATCATGAATTTGATTATAGGACACAAGGGCTTACCCATATGATGGAGGCAGCAGTTGCATCGGGGGATGCACTTGTCGATATGGTAGTTTGTAATATTGATTGGAAGGCAAGTCTTGAAGGGGAGTATGTGGAAGAAAATATTGACCTCAAAGAAGCTTTTGAGGCATATGGTGTCAAACCTTATGTGATGCTTGAAAAAAATAATCTTAATATAGCAGTAACAGGGGTGTTTGGTAAACAGTCTTTAAAGTACTCTCCGACTTGTACCCTTACTTTTAGTGATCCAGTGGAAGCAGTGAGGGAAACTGTAAAAGAGATTCAGGCAAATGAAGATGCGGATATGATTGTCTGTGTTTCTCATAGTGGCACATGGGAGGATATCAAGAAATCAGAAGATGAGATTTTAGCAAAGGCTGTACCTGAGCTAGATTTAATTGTAAGTGGCCATACACATACTAAGTTAGAAGAACCGATTGTACATGGGAACACAGCTATTGTATCAGCTGGTGAATATGGAAAATATGTAGGAAGTTTTTCTATGGTATCAGATGACAAGCGTTGGAGAATAGAGGATTATGAACTTGTGCCAATGGATGAAAGTATAGGGATAGATACGGAAATCGATCAGCAGATTAAGGCTTATGGGGAGCAAATTAATGAAGGCTACTTAAAACAATTTGGATATAGCAAGGAACAAGTGCTTGCCTATAATCCATGGCAGTATATGGATCTAAAAGAAATGTCCAATAAAGTACAAGAGCAACCTTTTGCCAATTTATTATCTGATGCGTACCTATACACCATGGAACAAATGGGGCTTAAACAAGAAAATGAAGAGATGTTAGCCGTTGTGCCTATGGGTGTGATTAGAGATGTTTTTCCAACAGATAAAGAAATAACGGTATCCAATGTTTATGATGCCTTTTCATTAGGCATTGGAGAAGATGGGATTCCTGGTTATCCACTTATTCGTATTTATTTAACTGGGGAAGAAATTAAGATGGCAACAGAAATTGATGCCTCTATTGCGAATCTAATGGATACTGCTCAATTATTCATTAGTGGTTTAAGTTATAAAATGAATCCAAATCGTCTAATTTTAAATCGTGTAACAGACGTTAAGCAGATGAATTCATTAGGTGAAACATCAAATCTAGAGAAAGATAAATTGTATCCAGTTGTGACAGATATGTATAGCGGTCAGATGCTCGGTTCAGTGACTGGGATGTCTTATAATTTAATTTCCATTGTGCCAAAGGATGAACAAGGTAATCCGATTAAGGACTTAAATGACGCGATTCTTTATCAAGAGGGGAAAGAATTAAAGGCATGGACAGCCATAGCAAATTACATAGAATCCTTTGCTAAGGAGTCCTTAAATAAAGAGGGTAAAATAGGAAGTATTCCCGAGTATTATAGCAAGCCACAGGGACGAAAGATCATAGTAGATGACAAAAGCATAAGTGCTATTTTAAGTCGTCCAAATGCACTTATTATCAAAATTGGTGTAATCCTATTGGGGATAGTTGCTATTGTGAGTGGATTAATAGTGTTTGTAATCAAACAAATCAAAAAGAAAAAGACCAGAATCAATAAACAATAGATTTAAAGCATATGTTGCTATTTATAAACTAGTAACATATGCTTTTTATACCTATTCAATAAGAAACGCACGTTAACAATAAATTTGATTTGAAAATCAAGAAATGTGGTATCATATAAAAAGAAAATTTATAGAAAGTATAATAGCATAATAGATAGTTAATTTATAAAATAGCATTATAGTTTATGACAAGCTCTTTTTATAAGGAAATGATTGAGAGAATGAGGATAGACAGATGATAGAAGTTGGAAAAGTACAAACCTTAGTTGTGGTTAAAGAAACAGAACAAGGTATTTATTTAAATGAAACAAAGGCAAGTGAAAGAGAAATTTTACTTCCTAAAAGCCAAGTACCAGAATCATTACAAGTTGGAGATACAATAGAAGTCTTTGTATATAGAGATTCAAGGGATAGAAAAATTGCAACGGTCAATAGACCAAAGTTTGTATTAGGTGAATTAGCGCCACTCAAGGTAGTCAGTGTGAATCGTATTGGAGCTTTCTTAGATTGGGGATTAGAGCGAGATTTATTTTTACCATTTAAACAACAAATTGGGCGTATTCATAGAGGTGAAACACATTTAGTGGGAATGTATGTGGATAAAAGTGACAGACTATGTGCCACAATGAAGGTATATGACCTCCTTGAATGTAATCCAAACTACGAAGTCAATGATGTTGTAGAAGGAACAATTTATTCTTTTAAGGAGGCTTTTGGTGCTTTTGTGGCAGTATCAAATAAATACCATGGACTAATTCCACTCAAGGAGCTTTATGGTGACTATAAAATTGGTCAAACCTTATCTTTAAGAGTCAGAAATGTAAGAGCAGATGGCAAATTAGAATTAAGTATGAGAAAGACAACACACTTGCAGATGGAGGATGATGCAAGAAAAATTATGGATGCTTTAGAAGAAAATGATGGAAAACTAAGCCTTCATGATAAAAGCTCACCAGAGGACATTAACAGAGAATTGGGAATGAGTAAAGCAGCTTTCAAGAGAGCAGCAGGTAGACTCATGAAAGAAGGAGCGATTGAAATTACGAACCAAGGGATTATACGTAATTGGTAATAGTATGAAAGTAGTTATATGGGAGTGTTGCAAAATGCATACACTTCCTTTTTTGATGTCTGAGCGAATGTATTTTCAGGTAGCACTATTTATTCTATTTTGTACTATCTTCAAAATAAAAAATAAATACCTTAATTGTAAAATGAAATTGAACTAAATAAAAAAATCCATAGGGATTTATCCTGTGTTAAGATTGAATCACCACAACACAATCAAACACGAAAGGATAATCACTATGGACTACCC
>JAGAVZ010000233.1 GCA_017941635.1 Cellulosilyticum sp. | reverse complement strand
GACTAATAGTAGTAGTCCCCAGCCTTTTTTATCAAAGTAATTCAAGAATATGCCCAGTAGCGATGATGGTAACTTGGTTTATAGTAATACTCTTATAGTTTAAATTTATATAAGAGAAAAGACACCCAAAAGGTGATATGCTCCCCTTATGGTAGACAGTTTAAATAATAAAACTGTCTACTAGGTAATTGCGAAACTACTGTTTAAAAATGAATAGCACTCCTTTTAAACATGCAAAATTTGAAAATCATTCTTTGAACTATATGTAGTTGTCAGATAAGTAAAAATGGGTACAACAAATAAAGGTAAGTTTTTACCCCAAAAAATGGTTATTCAATTATGCAATAAGTGGTTTTAAGCTTCTTATGTATTGATGCTGATGGATTTTATCAGCTAATAATACTGTAATAAGTTGTGTAATACCTGCTAAAAGTAGATCGGCGTGAAGTGTTTTTACATTTTGAGTTTTACGTCCAGCTACACAAAAGCTTGTTTTGAAATGGTTGATACCTTGCTCTACGACAGAACGTATTTTATAAGTTTCATTCCATTCATCTGTACCACGTAAAACACCAGGATAAGCACGTAAATCTTTTTCAGGATAAATGTAAAACATTCTACCGCAAGATGAAGATGTACAAGGTTTTTCACAGTAACATTGACGTTTATATTTACCTTTAGTAACCTTAATCCATTTCATTTTGGGGCAAACAAATTTGTAGCGTATAAGACCATTTTTCCTTTTAGCAATACCTTCATATTTCATAGGAAGACTTGGTTCAGTAGGACAACAAGGAATACCTTCTTCATTAATAGGACATTGTTCGTTTTGAATTTTAGAACGACTATTAAGAGGAATGTAGGCTTTGCTAAATTTTAAATCATGAAGTAAGGATTTGTAGATTGTACCACTATCAAACGCAGCATCACCAATAAAAGTATGAGGGTTAATAACAGGATGCTTTGCAAAGAAGTCTATAAGTACAGGAATAAGAGCTTTTGCATCATGGAGTGATTTATCTTCATCAGGTGAATCAGATTTTTTATCAACAATAATCTCGGGGTGACTTTCAAGGAAGTCTTTGTTATAAAAGGAAATATCTCTAACAATGCCAAGACCATTGGTGATAAGTCCAAACTTATAAACATAACAAAAGTGTCCATTAATGTAGAGTTGTTTAATCTCGTTATTACAGGAAGCATGAGACGGCATAGATCCATAAGCAGCTTTGTAAGGATCATAAGAATCATCAAGACCTGCACTTTTTTTATAGGCTTTGAGTTGTTTAACTACCTTATTAGCATATTTGGGGTTATTTTCAGCTACAAAAGCTTCAATGCCAGAAGTATCAAAAATAGTCATAGAGGCTTTGTGAGCATCAATGTTTTGGCATATCGGTTCTGTAAGGTCTACAAGATTATGGAACATAGATTGTAAGTCCAGTAAAAAGTCTTGTTTAAAACGAGTTAGTTTAGAAGCATCAGGAACTTTAGTAAAACCGCAGAAATCTCTTAGTTCCTTGGAATATTTAAGGAAAATGATTAAAAGAGAATCTGTAGGAATAGAAAAAATACGTTGAAGAATAAGTGCCCAAAGCATTGCCTTTAATGGGTATTTACGAGGTCTACCAGTAGATGCGTAAAAATGATTAATAAAAGAAGATGGGATGATTTCATCAAGATTAATGGTAGTTTCTAATAAAGAAAGAAAATGAGGTTTGTCATTTTCAAAATAAGATTTGCAATCGGAATAAATTTCTGCCAACGAAAGCTGTTTTTGTGGTATCATAAAGACATAACTCCTTTTGGGTTTTTGGTGGATTTGTTTCTCGACAATTCAAGTTTACCATAAATCTGAGAGGAGTTATTCTATTTTACACAAAAAAATATCCCGTATTTATACGGGTTACGGCGTTTCGCAAACGCCTATATACATTTAATATGTAGGAGGTAATTTAAATGGGAGTTGCTGCACTAGTATTAGG
>JAGAVZ010000232.1 GCA_017941635.1 Cellulosilyticum sp. | reverse complement strand
AGTGCATCAACTTGAGTTTTACCACCTATCATAGCTAAATAATAGTTTTTCTGTTCATCTGTCATTCCTTTAAGTTTGTCATTAAGTTCAGCAAATACATTTCCAAGTCCTTTAAAACTTCCATCTGCATTAAAAGCATTAAGTCCTAAGGCTTCCATAGCTTCCCCTGCTTGACCTGCACCAGTTGTCATATTTATTAATACAGAGTTTAAAGCAGTTGCTGATTCTGCGATTTTGTTATCGTTAGGCTCTTTATCCTAACTTCTATATGTTTCCATATAGTCCAGACTATCTCTTTACCCTCGACATTACTCGCTAGGGTAGAATGCGCTCGTGGATATTTCTGCATATAAAAAAGACCTTTCGGTCTTAATTACTTAGCTTACTTTATCTAGTCGTTACACCTTCCGCAAGTTTCCTTATCGGCTTGGCACGGTATTACCATATTTTTCTATAAATTCAATAAGTTGTTCACGGTTATTATTTTTATACCCATATTCCATATGAAAAGACATATGACATTTCTCACATAGTGCAATACCATTATCAACGTCAATTCTCAAATCTTTATGACTATGGTAATTAAGTATATGGTGTGCATTTAACTTTCCACTTTCACTACTTCCACAACAAGCACAAGTAAAGTTATACTTTTTATATACACTTAATATCCATTCTTTATAACCCTCTATAATCCTTCTTGATTCTCTATCCTTTTCCGATAAATTAGGATTGTAATTAGGATTATTTTCGCCACTATAAAACAATGAATTTCCAACAGACTTACATTTAACAGAACAATAATGCCTTTCATATTTTTCTATTTCATATAAGTTTCTAGTTATCTCTTTTCCACAAACACAACATTCAATAGTATCTTTCTTGTAATGTGGACTGTTTAACCCACTATACAAAATTTTATAATGTTCACTTTTGCACTTATCGTTACAGTATAAATCTTTATACATATTTTTATGAGATTTTGTAACCTCTTTTTCTTTGCCACAATACGAGCAATTTACTATTACCCTATCCTTTCGATTTTGAGGTTTACAACTAGGGCTACAATATTTAGTTTGCTTTCTAGCAGTTTTAAATTTTGCACCACAATTCTCACAAGTATTTATGTATTTTTTCCTAGCTTCATACCTACATTTTGAACATTTATTTTCATAACCATCTTTATTGTGTTTATTCTTATTGAATTTTTCTAAAGGTAAAACTTGGTTGCAAGAATTACACTTTTTCATATAATCACCTCTTAACATTATTATAACACATTTTAGTGTTTAATGGTTAAAAGGTGTAGAAAAACTTAGGCTTCCACCGTTTTCACATTCTTTTTTAAGCCACTAATTTCTCAATGACTGGGCTAGAATTTTCATTTAACCCTTTTAAACCTCTGTTTGCCATAATCCCCATAATAGCATTAAGTTCTTCCATAGGTACATTTAAGTTTTTAGCAGTACCACCAACAACTATAAGCCCTTCCATTAATTGTTGAATAGAAGTATTTGAACTATTAGAAGTTTTAGCAACCATATCTAAATAATTTTCTAAACCACTTTGACCTACTTCGGACATTTTTAAACCTAAAGACGACATAGAATCCGTAACTAAATCTGATGTCAAACCTAAGTCCATTGATGCTGCTTCTGATAACCTTAATACTGGCATTAAAGCTTCTTGTGATTCTTTTACACTCCATCCAGCTAATCCCATATATTCAAGTGCATTAGCTGCTTCACTTGCACTTTTTGTAGTTTTAGCCCCTGCATCTCTAGCTGCTTTTTCTAGCGCTTTTAATTCTTCTGCAGAAGCACCCATAACTGCTTGAACTTTAGACATAGAAGCTTCAAATTCCATGCCTACTTTAGAACTAGCAGCAAATACACCACCTATAGCACCAGTTATTGCAGCACCTGTAATTGCACAAGCTTTTCCAACTTGATTCATTCCCCCAGTAAAATCTGACAATT
>JAGAVZ010000231.1 GCA_017941635.1 Cellulosilyticum sp. | reverse complement strand
TAGAAGAACTAGGATATAAAAGTATTACCAAGAGATATCAATTGATACATTAATTCTTTAATGAACCGCCGTATACGGAACCGTATGTACGGTGGTGTGAGAGGTCGGATAATCAATTAATGATTATCCTCCTACTCGATGTTGATAGATATATTATAAATAGAAAAAAGAAGATACATAGTTGTAAGAGATAGTAAGTAGAAAAATTTTGAGATAAGACTAGAGAGTAAAAAGCATAGATAAGGATTAGAAATTGAAAAAATAGATATGGCTCCCAATAGTAGAAGCGTGTTTGGAATTAGGATAAAGTGCGGAGATAGGCTGATGTCGCATGAAATAATACTTATAAGATGATAGAATAAAGAAATTCTGTAAATAAAATAAAGTTAAGGTAGATGAATTTTAAGATTAAAATTTGGCAAAATTTAGATAAGAACATAAAAGTTATGTTATAATAAAACAAGTAAAATAGATGAGCTATAAAAAGTAAGGAAAATGGATAAAAATTTATGATCAAAACTAGGGAGGTAATATATTGTGGGGACAATGATTATAACAGATACATGCTGTGATTTACCTTATGACTATATCAAGGAAAATCATATTGATATGATTCCATTAACAATTAATCTAGATGGCGTAGAAATCAAGGATGAATTGGCCAAGACAGGTGAGTATGAAGCGTTTTATGAAAAAATATTAGGCGGCTTAATGCCAAAGACATCTCAGATTAATAGTTATGAGTTCAAGGAAATTTTTATGAAATATCTACAAGCAGGAGAGAGTGTCCTTTATATTGGGTTTTCATCTGCATTAAGTGGTTGTGTTAATAGTGCTAAAATGGCAATGGAAGAAATCAAAGAAGAAATGCCTGATGCCAAAATTTATGTGGTAGATAGTAAATCTGCGTCTATGGGACAAGGTTTATTAATCTACTATGCAGTAGAAAAGCTCAAAGCAGGAGAGAGTCTTGAACAAGTTGTAAGTTTCTTGGAAGACAATAAATTAAAAATCAATCACTGGTTCACTGTAGCAGATCTTAATCATCTCTATAGAGGTGGACGTGTATCCAAAACCTCTGCCACAGTAGGTACTTTATTACAAATCAAACCAATACTACATGTAGATGAAGAGGGACGTTTAACACCTAAGGAAAAGGTAAAGGGTAGAAAGAAATCTCTTAAAGTGCTTGTAGAGAAAGTCAAAGAAAACATTGTAAATCCAGAAGAACAAATTGTTTTTATCAGTCATGGTGCAGTATTAGAAGAAGCAGAACAAATCAAACAAGCACTTTTAGAAGAATGTCATGTAAAAGAGGTTTGGATCAACTATATTGGAGCGGCAGTAGGCAGTCATGCAGGTCCAGGAACCATTGCAATTTTCTTTGTAGGAGAGCATAGATAGTTTATATATACTAATGAAAGCATAGAAAATGAGAATAAATACCAAGCTTTGTTTATTACTAGGCTTGGTGTTTTTTATTTTGAGAAGAAGATATAACTTCTGATTTTATGATAAGAGGGGATTAAGGTAAGAAAGAAGTAGGTGTCAATTAGAATGAAAAAAACGACAGTTTATACTTAGAAAATGTATAAGTTATAGAAGAACTATAGATAACCTAAGTAAAAGGATATAGAGTATAAAGCAAGAAAGAATAAGGTACAATCAGTATAAAGCATAGCTTATAAAATAACAGCCTAGAGGAATAGATGATGTACTATAGGGAGGATTTATATGAAGAAAAGCATAGTATGGGGGCTAGTCATAGCATTAGGAATTGGTTCCTTTTTAGGTGGAAGCATTTATCATTCTAGCTTGCCAAAGGAAGAAACTTTAAGCTTAGAAGGATTAACAAGTCAATTGAATAGCGAGAGAAGGGGATATTTTAATGAGAACAAATAGAATACGCAATTGGATAATAGGTGTGGGAGGAAGTTTGCTTATAGGTAGCTTAATATACTATGCACAATTACCTAAAGCAGACAACTTGAATCTAAATACAATGATAAAAAGTTTAAATGAAAAGAGACAATCTGCACTAAAGGAATCTCTATATGAAAAAGGTGAAGCTGTTATGCAGCCATTAGAGAAGAATGAGTTTACTAAGGAGGAACTAGAAGTACTTTTTACGGAAGGTAAGGTTCAGTCCGTTACAAAATCAGAGGCAATAGAAGATGTTCAGGTACTGTTTAAAATGCTGAGTCAAAGTTATGGGGGCTATTTATATTTTGGAGGTAAGGAGCAATTTGATAAGGCAGAGCAGAAGATGATTAGGCAAATAGAAGGTTTAATGACAGATAAAGTGCCAGTTAAAATATTTGACCTCATTTTAAAACAGGGGCTAAGCTTTGTAGAAGATTCTCATTTGAGCATAAATGGCGGTCACACTGCATTTAAGGAGCAATATTGTTTATATGCTAGTGGTATGAGTCCAATAGAAAAGGATGATAGGGGATATTACCAATTAGAGCAAGGAAAAAAATATTACATAGAAGAAGGTTGTAAGCCTTATATTAAGCCTACTATTGGGGAAGAAGGAAAGCTGATTTATGGACTATTTGCAGTGGTTAATAAAGAAGAAAAAGAAGCCTTACCGAAAAGCCTTATTTTAAAAAATGATGATATGTCTATAGAAAAAGAAATAATATGGAGGCTATGTGAGATAGGTGCATCCAGTTTAGAAGAAGGTAGCAAAAACTATAGCTATAAAGAAGTTTCCGATATTCCAGTTATGGCATATACCCAGATGGACTTAGATTCTCATACTTCACATGATACAAAAGCTTTTATTGAAGAAGCCGCTACATTAAGAAATCAGGATGTTGCTATATTGGATTTAAGAGGAAATGGAGGAGGACACCCTTACGTCAATTTAATGTGGCTTTATCAAATTACAGGCAAAACAATTTATCCTAGAGAATTAGAGGTTGTGTATAAGAGTCAAATTGTTGAGTATTCAAAGATATTTTCGTTATTACATAGTCAAGTTGAGGATTTTGAATTGAATATAGAGGGATTTGAACCTGATTTTTATAATGAATTCAAACCTAATTATCAAGGTGAAACGGAAAAAGATTATGTTGTTGAATATGCTGAGCATCAAGAATGGGTAGAAAATGAAACACTATGGTTTGTGTTAGTGGACAAAGGGGTTTGTTCAGCAGGAGAAATGCTATTAAGTCAGATGAAAAATATGAGTAATGTCATTATAGTAGGAACCAATAGTAATGGTTGTCTGACAACAGGGCTTTCTTTGTATAATACACCGCTTTACTTGCCAAATTCCAAACAGCAGATTATTTACAGTATTTCCATGGTATTGACAGATGAGACAGAAGGTTATGATGCAAGAGGCACTTTGCCTGATTTATATATAGCAAATGAAGATGCACTAGATGCAGTAGTGCGTTGCTATGAATACTATAAGGATACATTATGAGATTAAAATAGCCAAGTACATCAAGTGCTTGGCTATTTATCTTCGTCCCAAACTTTAATCATCGTCTACCTCAATTAGTTCGTGAACGCTACCAAGTCCAGATTCAAGTCGATTAATAGAGTTTATAAGACGCATTTGATTTTCTTCTGAGTAAAAAGGATCATTTCCAAGTCCGATTTCAAAAGGAATCTTGTTTTCTCTAATAACAGTTTTTACAAATAAGTTAATAGCAACAGAAGTATTCATTCCAACAGCATTGCAAAAAGCATCAAATTGTTTTTTTACATTTTCATCTATACGTACACTTAAAGTTGTTTGAGCCATAAAATCGCCTCCTAATATAGGATAACTAATTGTAATACATTATATTCACAACATCAACATAATGTATTACAATTTAAGAAAAAATCGTGTATTTCTATAAATATTATGAGAATGAGTTTATGAATTAAGATTATATTTAGGTTGTATCATTTAGTTTAAGAGCGTATAGCCTTGAAAGAATATTTGAGATGTTTTTAAAGATGGAAAAATGGATGCCTTTTCTATAAGAGAAGACATCCATTTTTATGTTTATTCATTAAAAAGTAAGTCTAAGCATCTTTTCCAAAGACTTGCTCTTTATATTTAAGTCCTGTTGGTGTGATGGCTACACCACCTAAAGCTGTTTCACGTAATTCTTTAGGTAGATTGCGTCCAACGTTGTACATAGCAGAAAGGGCATCATCAAAAGGAATTTTTGAAGCCACACCTGCCATAACAAGGTCCGCAGTAGCAAGGGCACTTACAGCTCCAGAAGCATTTCTTTTGGCACATGGAATTTCCACAAGACCAGCTACTGGGTCACATACAAGACCAAGAATATTTTTGAATACGATAGCAGCTGCATTTAAACTCATTTCTGGTGTACCACCCATAAGTTCTACAACAGCAGCAGCAGCCATAGCAGCAGCTGAACCACATTCTGCTTGGCATCCACCTTCAGCACCAGCAAAAGTTGCATTCATACCAATAATCATACCAACAGCAGAAGCAGCAAAGAGTGCTTGTACCAATTCTTCATCTGTTTTACCAAGTTCTTCACCTGCTGTAAGAAGGGCAGATGGAAGAATACCACATGAACCAGCTGTTGGACATGCAACGATTTTTCCCATTGCACCATTTACTTCAGAAGCAGAAAGGGCCATAGCCATAGCTTTGATTGTGCCAGCACCCATAAGGGATTTTCCACTATTTAAGTATTGTTGTAATTTATAAGCATCTCCACCGATTAAACCACTAAGAGAGTAAACTTCTTTTTCACGACCTGCAGTAGCAGCTTCTCTCATAACATTTAAGGTTGTTTGCATATGGGCGAAAAGCTGTTCTCTTGTTAAGCCCTTATCTGCTATTTCACGTGCAATTGCATATTCACTAAGAGAAATATTATTTTCAGCACATACTTTGATGAGTTCTTCTCCAGATTTAGCAAGTTTCATGTTCAGTTCCTCCTACAGGGTTAATGGTAATGACACGTTTGATGCCTTCAATGGCTTTAATTTCAGTAATTGTTTCTTCTGAAGCAGGGTGATCCAGTTCGAAGGTCATTGTAACCCCTGCTCCCTTTTCTTGTCTGTTTGCTTTCATAGAAGCAATATTAATCTCTGCATCATATAAAATCTTAGAAATTCTAGCTAAGGTACCTGGTACATCTTCATTATTAATAATGATGGTTTGATATTCACCAGTGATTTGAACCTTGTTTCCATTAATCTCACCAATTTCTACAAGTCCACCACCAATGGATGAACCAAGGACTTCCCAAGCTTGTCCATCTATATCTATAATCATAAATTTAACGGTATTTGGATGGTAATCACCTAAATCAGTTGGAATAAATTCTATTTGAATACCTTGCTCTTTAGCAAGGTCTAAAGAATGTCGTAATCTTGCATCGTCAGGATTCATACCTAAAATTCCTGCGACAAGTGCTCTATCTGTACCATGACCTTTATAGGTTTGTGCAAAAGAACCATGGAGTAAGAAAGTAACCTTTCTAATCTCTTTATCAACGATGTTTTTTGCAATTTTTCCGAGTCTAGCTGCACCCGCTGTGTGGGATGAAGATGGACCAATCATAATAGGCCCAAGTACATCAAATACACCTACATTTGCCATAGTTGTAATCCCCTTTCAGTCTATCTAAAATGTTTAAATTATGTCTACTTGTTACTTTTTTATTATAGTGCATTAGACCTAGATTGTACATATATAAGTACAAAGATTAAAGATTAACATGTTTGCGTATAAATCAATAAATGAAACGAAAGGGAATTGAGTTATTAATAGATTTAATTAAAAAAATCTTTTAATTTAAATCCGCAGATAAGTTATGAGGAGCAAAATAGATATAAATTAAGAATAGGATAAGAAGTGTTTTAAGTGTATTTTAAAATAGCGTAGTTATCATAATGAAATTAGAGTAATGATAAGCTGTAAATAAAACAAGGAGGTGCATGCGAACTTGTGACACCTCCTTACTTATAAAAACAGTATTTATTTTATTTTGGGTGGCTTACGCCATAATAATGGAAGGAGTGAGATAATCACAATAGCACCTGCAATCACCCCAGCAATCTCAAAGGTGAGTAAAGCATAATCTAATGCCATCCCATAATCTTCTTTTAACAAGGAAGCCATCATACGATATAAGCCAAGTCCAGGAACTAAAGGAATGATACCTGTTACTAAGAAAATCGTAATAGGGGTCTTGCGTTTTCTAGCTAACACATATGAAAGTTGAGTCACCACAAGAGCAGCTATAAAAGACGCCAATACAGATGAATGTGAATAGTCATCTAGTAATAAGTAAATTAACCAGCCAATAGCACCAATTGTGCCACAAGTTAATAAATGCTTTTTCTGAACCTGAAAAACAATGGAAAATCCAATGGTGGAGATAAAAGCACTAATTACACTAATAATCATAATAAACCTCCTATATAATAGGAAATTCCAAAGGAAATACCGATTCCAGCTGCCAGTGCAACTGCCATAAGCAAGGCATCTACTCCTCTTGATATACCAGATAGAAGTTCATCACTAATGGCATCTCGAACCGCAGTAGTAAAAGCAACGCCAGGTAAAAGTGGCATAATACATCCAATCATAATAGGCTCTATGTCTATGGCATCATTAAATAAAAAGGCACATAACATAACAATGAAACCTAAATAAAGAGAGGTAATAAATAAAATAAAGAAATTAACAATCTGTTTTCTATTTAATCGATATTGGATAATCCCAACGCTTAAACCAACAAAGAATGAAATAATGGCTTCAGGTAAGCCGCCATTAAACATCAGCGCAAAAAAGCTACAGCTAATCCCAATCCATAAAATGATAGTAGAAGGCTTGTAGCTTTCTAAGTGACGAATTTCATCTAGCTTTTTATAGGCTTCATCTAAAGTAATGGTGCCAGCCACATAATCTCTAGAAAGCTGATTGAGTTTCTCAATACGGTCTAAACGATTGCTTCTGTGTTTGACACGAACGACTTTGGTAGAGAGGGCATAGGCTTCATGTTCAACTGTTACCATAATGCCAGTGGGAATGGCAAAGGTGTCTATCATATGAAAGTGATGTTTTCTTAAGATGCGTGTAATAGTATCTTCTACACGATAAGTCTCAGCACCACTTTCTAACATAAGCTCACCTGTATGTACAGCAAATTTTAAGATTTTTTCATAGCAAAGTGTTGTTTTCACGCTTTTCCCTTTCTTTCCATAAATATTATGTTTTAGTATATACTTCCGTGGAAATAGTGTAAAGCACATAGGCCTACACTTAAAGAATGTCAAAATATTATAAAATATTTCATAAAGTGTTGAATGATATAGAAAATTAATGCTATGATTAAGGGAAGTTATAGAAGTATAAAATGTGTTGTGAGGGAGGATATTCATGAAAAAGTTGATGCTAGGTAATGAGGCTATTGCTAGAGGCGTCTATGAAGCAGGCGCAACTGTTGCAACAGCTTATCCAGGAACACCAAGTACTGAAATTACAGAGTTTATTGCTAAATATGATGAAATTTATGCTGAGTGGGCACCAAATGAAAAGGTAGCTATGGAAGTGGCTATAGGAAGTAGTATTTCTGGTGCTAGGTCAGTTGTATCGATGAAACACGTAGGACTAAATGTAGCTGCAGACCCATTATTTACTGTTTCTTATACAGGTGTTAATGGTGGTTTAGTTCTATTTGTAGCAGATGATCCTGGTATGCATAGTTCTCAAAATGAACAAGATACACGTATGATTGCAAGAGCAGCACATGTACCAGTTGTGGAACCATCAGATAGTGTGGAGTGTAAAGCTTTTGTAAAAAAAGCAATGGAAATTAGTGAAGCATATGATACACCTGTTATTTTAAGATTAACTACTAGAGTAGCACACTCTCAAAGTATTGTTGAGTTAGAAGAAAGAGAAAGCTATACGCTTAAAGAATATACAAAAGATATTCGTAAATATGTAATGACACCAGGTAATGCTAAGGCAAGACATCTTGTTGTAGAAGAGAGAATGAGACGCTTAGCTGAGGACATGGGGAAACTTGGTCTATATAGCGTTGAAGGTGCTGCAACTGATGTAGGAAGTAAGATTGGTATTATCACCAGTGGGATTGCTTATCAATATGTGAAAGAAACAGGTATAGACGCCAATATTTTAAAATTACATATGGTTAATCCATTGCCAGTAGATGCAATTATGGAGTTTGCTGGTAAAGTAGATGTTTTATATATCATTGAAGAGCTAGAACCAGTTATTGAAGAGCAAGTAAGAGCACTTGGTTTATCTAATCAATTAGATATTAGAGGAAAAGATTTTACAGGAAGACAAGGAGAACTTTCAGTAAGAAAGCTTAAACAAATTTTTGAGATGGAAGTGCCAGTTGTAAAAGAAACAGAAAAATTGCCTATTAGGCCAGCGGTACTTTGCCCAGGTTGTCCACATAGAGGGGTATATACAACGCTTAGAAAGTTTAACCTTACTGTAACAGGGGATATTGGTTGCTACACATTAGGTTCAATGCCACCACATGGTGCAATGGATGCTTGTGTCTGCATGGGTGCAAGTATTGGTATGAATCATGGTATGGCAAAAGCTAGAGGCAAAGAATTTGCTAAAAACACAGTGGGTATTATTGGGGATTCTACTTTTATCCACTCAGGAATCACTGGACTGATTGATATTGTTTATAACAAAGGCGTATCTACAGTGATTATTGCAGATAACTCAATTACTGGTATGACAGGGCATCAACATCACCCAGGAACAGGTTTCACCTTAAAAGGAGAACCAACCTTTGCACTCAATATTCCTGAAGTTTGTAAAGCGGTAGGCATCAAAAATGTTGTTGTGGTTAATGCTTATGATATGAAAGCTGTAGAAAAGGCACTTAGAGAAGAAACAGCTAAGGAAGAACCATCAGTAATCATTACAAAAGCCCCATGTAAGTTAATTATCAAAGAAAAATATGAACCTTATACTGTATCCGATGAATGTATCAAATGTGGCGCTTGTTTAAAACTAGGCTGCCCAGCTATTTGCAAAGGTGAAGATAAGGTAACAATTAATACAGCACTTTGTGCAGGTTGTGGCTTATGTGCTTCAGTTTGTCCAAAGAAAGCCATTGGTAAGGGGGAATAGTGATGACAAAAAGTATTTTAATCGTAGGTGTAGGTGGTCAAGGAACCCTTTTAACAGGACGTATCATGGGAAATCATGCTATGGAAAAAGGCTTAGATGTGAAAATGTCAGAAGTTCATGGTATGGCACAACGTGGTGGTAGCGTTGTGATGCAAGTAAAATATGGTGAAAAGGTGTATTCACCACTTGTAGACCTTGGAGAAGCAGACATTATCTTTGCTTTTGAAAAATTAGAAGCTCTTCGCTATTTACCTTATTTAAAAGAAGATGGTGTAATGATTGTCAATACGCAACGCATTGACCCAATGCCAGTTGTAATGGGCGTTGAAGCTTATCCAGATCAAATTGAAGAAAAACTTAAAGCAGTATGTAAAAATATTTGCTTTATGGATGCACTTAAAATTGCTGAGGAAATTGGTAATGTAAAGGTAGTCAATATGATTATGATTGGGGCTTATGCTGCATATATTGGTGATAGTGTAGAAGAGTGGGAAGAAATCGTAGAGAAAACAGTACCACCAAAAACAATTGAAATGAATAAAGAAGCATTGCGCCAAGGTTATAAAGCTTATCTCAATAAATAAAATAAATCTATAGATTATACAACTTAAGCGCATTTAGCATAGAAATTAAAATAAAAAATAATGAAAAATTAAAGAAATAATATTATGATAATAAGAAGTGTTATACTGTATTTTAAGCATAATGATGCTGACAAGAAAGTTCATCTTTAAGTAACAGTTTAATAACAATAATAAAAAAGCTTTATGCTTATGTGTAAAGCTTTTTTATATAAATTACATTGATAGATATTATAGGAGGTAAAAAGTATGTATACTTTAGACGAATTACAAAGCGTAGACCCAGAGATTATGGCTCTAATCAAAGAGGAGACAGCAAGACAGAACAATAAGATTGAGCTTATTGCATCTGAAAACTTCGTCTCAAAAGCAGTAATGGCTGCTATGGGTAGTACATTAACCAATAAATATGCAGAAGGGTATCCAGGAAAACGTTACTACGGTGGTTGTGAAGTAGTTGACCAAATTGAAGATTTAGCAAGAGAACGTGCTAAAAAATTATTTGGTGCAGAACATGCAAACGTACAACCAAACTCTGGTTCTCAAGCAAACCAAGCAGTATTCTTTGCAGCGTTAAAACCAGGTGACACAGTAATGGGAATGGACCTTAGCCATGGTGGACACTTAACACATGGTAGCCCAGTAAATATGTCAGGTAAACATTACAATATCGTTTCTTACGGTGTAGATCCAGAAACAGAAATGATTGATTATGATAAAGTAAGAGAAATCGCCTTAGAACATAAACCAAAAATGATTATTGCTGGAGCAAGTAACTACTCAAGAGTGATTGACTTTGCGAAGTTTAGAGAAATCGCTGATGAAGTAGGGGCTTACCTCATGGTTGATATGGCACATATTGCAGGTCTTGTAGCAGCAGGACTTCATCCAAATCCAGTACCACATGCACACTTTGTAACAACAACAACACATAAAACACTTAGAGGACCACGTGGTGGTATGATTTTATGCGATAGTGAACACGCAAAAATGATTGATAAAGCCATCTTCCCTGGTATCCAAGGTGGACCACTTATGCATGTGATTGCAGCAAAAGCTGTTTGTTTTAATGAAGCACTACAACCAGAATACAAAGAATACCAAATGCAAATTATTAAAAATGCTAATGCACTTGCAAATGCCCTTATGGAAAGAGGTATGAGAATTGTATCTAATGGTACAGATAACCATGTTATGAGCCTTGATGTAAGAAGCATGAATGTAACAGGAAAAGAAGCAGAACACTTATTAGATGAAATTGGAATCACATGTAATAAAAATACGATTCCATTTGACCCAGAATCTCCATTTATCACAAGTGGTGTAAGACTTGGAACAGCTGCTGTTACAACAAGAGGTATGAAAGAAGCCGATATGGAAGAAATCGCAGAAATTATTAAACTCACACTTAGTGATTTTGAAGCAAATAAAGCAGAATGTGCTACTAGAGTTAAAGCTTTATTAGATAAATATCCATTATACTAAGCGTATAATGAATATAAGTGTAAATAAGAAGTAAGTAGACCAATAAATAAGCAAGTCACTAAATAATTAAATGAAAAACTATGAACTTACTTCGTTTTAGGTAAAATCATATTAATTGAAAACCCTTGGAACTACAAATAGCATTATTTATAGTTCCAAGGGTTTTATGAATTTATGGAGCTTTAAAAAGCAGTTTTTACAATAGAGATTATAGAAAGTACCAGTATATTTATTCAAAATCAATCATGAAAAGTTAATAAATTGATAGAAGATGAATGACGAAAGCCTGCTTTCATTAAAACTGTGTTAAAAAATGGTTATAAAATGATTATAAAATGATAAAGCCTATAAAAACAAGTTCCATTGATGGTATAATCAGATTAGGAAGAAAATGAAAATATAGGAAAACAAAGGATATAAATTGGGTTAGGGAAGAATATATAGGGGGAATAATTATGCAAAAAATAAGTACTTTGTATCGCCCATTTCATCTAAAGAAAAGCTATAAGGATATTAATGAAGAGCAGATTCTTTCTAGTTTATACACATATAAAAATGGCACAGTTGAGGAAGTTGTATCACGTTTGATTAATGAGGCGGTGCTTCAACATATGCACCTGTATATTGATTCAACGATTACGCAAGTTGTTGCTTTAAATGAATACCTATGTAGCTTGTTTATGAACAATCTAGAGACACTAATGCTGAATTACTTTTTATACTACTTGGAAACGATGCCGATGGAAGAAATAGATGAAGAGACAATAACCAAATTAGAACAACTTGCACAGTCAGTGGAAATGACAGCACCGTTGGAAGAGCTTACTTTGAAGATAGACGAATTATGTAAGGTATAAGTAGATTGATTGAAGTATTGATATTAAAAAGAAATGATAACACAATAAGGCATATAAAAGACATATAGTAGGCTTAAAAATAAGATATAGACGTAAAGTGTATAAGAAAACAATCGCATAGAGGATAGAAGTTATGAAAAAAGCTAATAGGGTATACAAAGCCCTATTAGCTTTTTTGTCTATTCATACCAAACAAGGTTCGAAAAAATTTAAAATATAGGTAAAAATTGGCATACCCGTACAACAAGTGAAATAAAAATGATAACAGGTAGTTTTTCATCATGAAAAAGGGGGTCGTTTTTATGAAACTATATGAGACTAAAAACATTCGAAATATTGCCTTACTCGGTCATGGAGGGGCGGGAAAGACCACATTGTG
Organism: Cellulosilyticum sp.; assembly: GCA_017941635.1. Taxonomy (GTDB): domain Bacteria; phylum Bacillota; class Clostridia; order Lachnospirales; family Cellulosilyticaceae; genus Cellulosilyticum. The sequence goes on along the minus strand of JAGAVZ010000231.1, from coordinate 10,898 downwards.
TGAAGCGATGCTTTTCGCAAGTGGGAAATCTTCAAGACTTGGAAGAGTGGATAATGGAACGACTGTTAGTGATTTTGAACCCGAAGAGATTAAAAGGAAGTTTTCTATCAGAACATCTTTGGTGCCGATTGAATGGGAGGATTATAAATTAAATTTTCTAGATACTCCAGGATATTTTGACTTTGTGGGAGAGGTTCAGCAGGCTATGAGTGTGGCAGATAGTGCTCTTATTATGATGCGTGCCTCAGCGGGTATTGAAGTAGGAACAGAAAAAGCATGGGAATGTGCAACTGAGGCAGATGTGCCAAAGATGCTGTATATCACAGAGATGGATGCACAAAATATTGAAATTGAAAAACTTCTTGAGGACTGCAAAGAGAAGTTTGGTACGAGCATTGCACCTATTCAAGTGCCTTGGTATGAGCAGGATACCTTAGTAGGCTATGTTCATGTTCTCAAAATGATTGGTAGACGTCTAGAAGATGGAAAGATGGTGACCTGCCCAATTCCAGAACATCTTAGGGAAGAAATAGAGCCGATTCGTACTATGATTTTAGAAGCTGTGGCTGAAACAGATGAAGATTTGATGGAAAAATATTTTGCAGAAGAAGAGATGACCCTAGAAGAAATTGAAACAGCATATAAGAAAGGGGTTATGGATAAACAAATTGTTCCTGTTTTATGTGGTAGCTCCATGAGTGGTATGGGAATCCCAGTGTTGATGGATACGATGATTTCATTATTCCCATCTCCAGATGAAGGACTAAGTGTTTTGGCAACAGATGAAGAAACACAAGAAACTGTAGAAGTAGAATGCACTTCTCAAGATAAGACTTCATTATTTGTGTTTAAAACTTTGGTCGACCCATTTATCGGTAAGCTTTCTTTATTTAAGGTAAGAACGGGTCAATTGATGGCAGATGCCTCATTGGTACATAGTCAATCAGGAGATGTAGAACGTCTAGCGCATTTGTATGTTTTATCAGGTAAGGAACAACAAGAAGTAGCCAGTCTTTGTGCAGGAGATATTGGAGCTGTTTCTAAACTCAAAAATCCAAGTACAGGTGATACCCTTAGTGAAAAAGGATTTAATAAAGTGTATGAATCCATTGAGTTCTCAAAAGGTGTGGTTAAGAAAGCCATCTTCCCAAGTGGCAAGGGAGATGAAGAAAAAATGTCTCAATGCCTTTATAAGCTTATGGCAGAAGACCAAACCTTCAATATTGAATATAACAAGGAAACGCATGAAACCATTATATCAGCTATTGGAGAGCAACAGATTGATATTATTATGAGTATGCTCAAAAACAAATTTAAAGTAGAAGTTTATCTCCAAGAACCGACCACACCATATCGTGAAACCATCAAAGGGAAAGCGAATGTCAGAGGCAAACATAAAAAGCAATCTGGTGGACATGGTCAATATGGTGATGTGGTTATGGAATTTGAACCATCAGGTGATTTGGAAACACCTTTTGTATTTGAAGAAAAGGTATTTGGTGGGGCTGTACCAAAACAATATTTCCCAGCAGTGGAAAAAGGCTTGGAAGAAAGTGTACAAAAAGGTGTACTTGCAGGTTATCCAGTAGTAGGGCTAAAGGCAATCTTATTAGATGGTTCCTACCATCCAGTCGATTCCTCAGAAATGGCATTTAAAATGGCAACGACCATTGCCTTCAAAGAAGGTGTGACTAAAGCAAAACCAACTTTACTAGAACCCATTGCTCATGTAGAAATTACAGTACCTGAAAATTACACAGGTGATATTATGAGTGATATGAAGAAAAGACGTGGGCGCATGATTGGTATGGAGCTTAAAGGAAAGAAGCAAGCCATCATTGCAGAAATGCCATTATCTGAGCTTTATACCTATGCCACAGATGTACGTTCTATGACTCAAGGTAGAGGGGAAGTTCAATATGAATTTGAGCGTTATGAAGAAGCGCCAAATGATGTACAAAACAAGGTGATTCAAGCAAGGGCATAAAATAAGAGATAATAAATGAAACGCCTCTTATAGTAGAGTATTTTATGATAAAAACATCTACTATAAGAGGCTTATTTTATATTCCATACAGCTCACAGTAATCTTATACGTATCATATATGGTTAATAACAATTCATTATATGTGAGAAAAGGGAAAATAATCAGTGATATTCACAAATGTGTAAAACTGTATAAAAATGTATACGAGTTTACAAATATATGATAAAATAAATAAATGAATTTAACTAAATAAATACACTAGGCTAGCAGGAGGGATTATGAGACCATTTTATAGGAAGGATTTATTTAGAGACGAAATTATCACAAGCAACCCGATTGCCTATCAGGTGAAGATTGATTCGGACGAAATAAAATTTGAAACACTAAGAATGGAAAAGGGGCAAAGTATTAGCCTAGATTCAGAGCAATATGAGGTAGGGGTTATTATATTATCTGGGACTGCAACAATAGAAACAGAAAGTTTTAAAGCAGATAGTATAGGAGAACGAAAAGATGTATTTTCTGGCAAGCCTACAGCTGTTTATATACCATGCAAAACAACATTTACAATTAAGGCGGCAGGTTATGGTGTATTAGAAATTGCACTTTGCAAGGTAAAAGCAGAAGAAAAAAGAACATCATTTGTCATAGGGGCAGATCAGATTGTAGAAAAAGAAGCAGGTGTTTTAAATTGGAAGAGAACAACTCATGAGATTTTTACTAATAAAGATACAAGCAAACTCATTATTGGTGAAACATACGGATGTCCAGGAAGTTGGGCTGTGTATCCATATACAGATGAAGAAAGCAAAGCAGTCTTTCATTTCAAAGTAAGTCCTGTGGTAAACAAACGTATTCAAGTTATGAGAGATGTTAAAAATCCAAGAGCATATTATATCCAAGATGATACGACATTGGTAGTACAATCTTCTTATTTACCAGTACCAGAAGTAGAAGAAAACGTATACTTCTTATGGTTTAAGATGGCAAGATAATCAATCTATTAAGATTTCATTTAAATGAAAGAACGAATTTTTAGAGTTTAAGGTCGTCTAGGGAATAGGTACGCATACAAAAAGTATTTATTTAAATAGTGAGGATTTTTAAAACGATAAAAATAAAATAAATGAATGTAGAAGAATTTCATATAAAAACAAAGAAGAAGTGAAAATAGCGTTGATTTTAGGGGATATGTGTGATAAAATTCCCTTAATATGATATTTGAAAAACAATGATGCGAAATAGTAGTAAGATGAAACTTTTCAGAGAGCTGCCACATGGTGCGAGGCAGTAAGAAACATGTTATGAACTCGTCGCTAAGTTCCAAGCTGAAATGATAGTAGGTGATGGCGGGTCTTCCCGTTATAGAAGAATTGAGTGGTAAAAGTGAATTGATACGGTTTACTTTTACAATAAAGAGTGGTAACGCGGAATGATAACCTTTCGTCTCTTATATAAATAAGGGGCGGAAGGTTTTTTGATTGTTGCCCAAGGTGTTTTAATCTTTGTATTATGTTACTTTGTTGTTAAAAGTAAATGTATTTTTACTTATAAATATGGTAAGAATTTGGAAAGTAAAGTAAGCTATAAGCATGTTGTTTTTCGAGAATAAAACTTAAAATAAGACTTCCTAAAATTGCAATTTATTAAAAATATGTTTTATTGAAAGGGCACCTAATTTAAAGTGCATTTTATTAAAATCTTATTGTGATAAAGAAATTTTGGGAATGGAATTTCTAAGATACCAATGAAAATATAAGAGGAGGAATTATTGTGCAATACAATCATAAAGAAATTGAACAAAAGTGGAGAAAACACTGGGAAGCAAACCCTATTAATGTAGAAACTCCAGATAAAAAACCATACTACTGTTTAGATATGTTCCCATATCCATCAGGAAATGGTCTTCACGTAGGTCACTGGAGAGGTTACGTATTATCTGACGTATGGAGCCGTTACAAAGTACTTCAAGGACACTATGTACTTCACCCAATGGGATGGGATGCGTTTGGTCTTCCAGCAGAAAACTATGCAATCCAAAAGAAAGTTCACCCAGCAACAGCTACAGCAGAGAACGTAGCAAACTTCAAACGTCAGTTACACGATATCAGTGCAATCTATGACTGGGATAAAGAAGTAAACACAACAGACCCAGAGTTTTATAAATGGACACAATGGATTTTCCTTAAAATGTTCGAAAACGGCCTTGCTTACGAAAAAGAAATGCCAATCAACTGGTGCCCATCTTGTAAAACAGGTCTTGCAAACGAAGAAGTTAAAGAAGGTTGCTGTGAGCGTTGTGGTAGCACAGTAACGAAGAAAAATCTTCGTCAATGGATGCTTAAAATCACAAACTATGCAGAAAGACTTCTTAATGACTTAGAAGGTCTTGAATGGCCAGAAAAAGTTAAGAAAATGCAAGCTGACTGGATTGGTAAAAGCTACGGCGCAGAAATCGACTTCGAAATCGAAGGCACAGATGAAAAAATCAAAGTCTTTACAACTAGACCAGACACACTTTATGGTGCAAGCTTCATGGTTATGGCACCAGAACACAAATCTGTACTTAGCCTTGTAACAGATGAGCAAAAAGAAGCAGTTGAAAAATATGTATTTGATGCTTCTACAAAATCATCAGTAGACCGTATGGCTGACAAAGAAAAAACAGGTGTATTCTTAGGTAGATATGCAGTAAACCCACTTAACGGTGCAAAAATTCCAGTATGGATTTCTGACTATGTACTTGCAGATTATGGTACAGGTGCCATCATGTGTGTACCAGCTCATGATGATAGAGACTTTGCATTCGCTAAGAAGTTTGAACTTCCAATTATCCAAGTTATTTCAAAAACTGGTGAAGAAGCTCCACTTACAGAAGCTTACACAGAAGCTGGTGTAATGATTAACTCTGGTGATTTCAACGGTATGCCATCAGAAGAAGCTAAAAAAGCAATCCCGCAGTTCCTTGAAACTAAAAACATTGGTAAGAAAACAACAAACTACAAACTTCGTGACTGGGTATTCTCTCGTCAAAGATACTGGGGAGAACCAATTCCAGTCGTTCACTGTGATAAATGTGGTATTGTAGGGGTTAAAGAAGAAGACCTTCCAGTACGTCTTCCAGATGTAGAAAGCTATGAACCAACAGGTACAGGTGAATCTCCACTTGCAGCAATTGAAGAGTGGGTAAATACATCATGTCCATGTTGTGGTGGCCCAGCTAAACGTGAAACAAACACAATGCCACAATGGGCTGGTTCATCTTGGTACTTCTTAAGATATCCAAACCCACACAACACTAAAGAATTAATCAGCAAAGAAGATATGAAAAAATGGTTACCAGTAGATATGTACGTTGGTGGTATCGAACATGCTGTTCTTCACCTTCTTTATGCTCGTTTCTATACTAAATTCTTATATGATATCGGTGTAGTAGACTTTGAAGAACCATTCAAACGTCTCTTCAATCAAGGTATGGTTACAAAAGCTGGAGCTAAAATGAGTAAATCTAAAGGAAACGTTGTTTCTCCAGATGAACTTGTTGAAAACTATGGTTGCGACTCACTTCGTATGTATGAACTATTCATTGGACCACCAGAATTAGATTCTGAATGGGATGATAGAGGTATCGAAGGGGTATATCGTTTCTTAAATAAAGTATGGAAATTAGTAGATGAAAACAAAGAAGTTCCAGAAACAAGAGACATGGAAAGAATGCGCCATCAATTAATCCGTGATATCACAGTACGTATGGAAGGCTTCAACTTAAATACAGTAGTAAGTGGATTCATGGAATATACAAATAAATTCCTTGACCTTCAAAAGAAAGAAGGCGGTCTTGCAAACGAAACACTTCGCAGCATGACGATTCTTCTAGCACCATTCGTTCCTCACATTGCTGAAGAGCTTTGGGCTAAACTTGGCGGAGAAGGAAGCGTATTTGCTAATACATGGCCAACATATGATGAAGCAAAAATGAAAGAAGACGAAGTAGAAGTTGCTGTACAAATTACAGGTAAAATTGCTGCTCGTATGAAAGTTTCTCCAGATGCTACAGCTGAAGAAGCAATTGCGAAAGCTAAAGAATTAGTTGCTGCTAAATTAGAAGGCAAAACAATTGTAAAAGAAATTTACGTACCAGGTCGTATCGTAAACCTTGTAGCAAAATAATAAATAAACAAAAAGAGGTTATTTCAAAGTGCTTGATACAGAGGCTTTGTAAGTAGCCTCTTTTGTTTTTTAAAGAATTGGTATGTAAAAAAATAGTAATGTAAAAAGAATTGGTCATATAAAACGAGGTGAATTACAAAAGAATCAGTCAGACAAAAATAGGTGGATTATAGAAAGAATGGATAATACAAAAATGGATGGATTACAAAAAGAATGGGTAATATAAAAATGAGTGAATAACAAAAAGAATCGATAATACAAATATAAAGGAATTACATAAAATACCATAATAATAAAAAGTATATTATGCTTGAAAAAAAAGGATATTAGTAATATGATAATGAAGAACAAACATAAAAGGTAGGTACTATTATGCCAACACAATATCAATCTCATTCAGAGATGGGTAGAACACAGGCTACAGCCTCATCAAGAGGGACAGGTAGTAATCTAGAAAGCAATATAAATCCATCTAAAAGATCAAGTAAGAAAAATAAAAAAGAAAAAGTATGGTCAGTCAAATTTGTTTCAATGACATTACTTCTTGCAATTATTATGTTTTTCATATGCTTTACAGTAGGCATAATAATTGGACCAGATTTTCCATTATAAATATCATATAAAATGGGTGCTATTTTTGATAGCACCCATTTTATATTTCTTATTTTATTTTATTAATCATATTAAAAAACATATCAAATTGTTTACGTTGAGCTTTTGGGAGGGTTTCTTTAAAGCAGTTTAAGAGTGATTTTTGCATTTCAGGCGTACATTTAATATTGTTGTTGTTTAGTTCGTTATTTACTTGAATGAGTCCCTGAAGTGTATCATAAGCATTATTTTTTTTAGCACTGGTATCAATCAAATGTTGTAGATGTACAACAAGACGTGGGTCAAGATGTGCAAATGCAGGGTCATCATAAAGTTTCATGATATAAACCTCCTTTAATTATTGGAATTAAACATAGAAGCAAGTACTTTTAGAAGTTGAGCTTGATTTGGGTCTAACATAGAGGAAAGACCATTAATAATTTGTTCAGGAGATGGACCGACGCTTTTTGGAGGAGGAGCTGCTTTTGCCTTAGATGCACTGGATTTTGTTTCAGGGGATATTACCTGATCTGGGAAAGGTTCATTTTCTAAAACACCAGAATCAAGTGCGTGTAAATGGTATTCAGGTTCTCTAGGTGTATCGTTAGTCGATTCGGTTTGGGAAAGTAAATCCCTGGCCTCAGCTAATTTTAAAATAGCATCTACAAAATAGGCTTTTTCGGAACCTAAGTTTGTTTTTAAATCATTAAGGAAAGACTTTTCCCATCCCATGTCCTGAGAACGACTCAGTGATCGGACAGTGGTTTCGTTGGAAAAGAGATTAACCGTATAGATAAGCTCCATCACTTTTATAAAAACAGCAACAGGCTTTTGTCTGTCTATATTTAAATAAGGTAAAAGTGACTTTGACACAACTAAAATATCATTGTTAATAGCTCGGTCAAGGTTGGTCATAGCATATACCTCCACTTTCTATTTCTATATAAATGTATGATAGGGACAAGAATCACTAGAACTAAAAAGTTATTTTAATTAAGCATAATGAATAGGATACTATAAGAAAGCACTTAAGGTGGTGAGTTAAATGGAAAGTCAAGAGAGTATGATTAACATTGAACAAGACCTTAATGAAATTAGTAAGTTGATTTGGGGTTATTTGGATAAAAAATATATTGGAGAAATCAAACATAAAGTAAGTGGCTATCGCAGTGAATGTGAAAGGCATATGTGCAAAGAAGCGCAACTTATTCAAGCAGTTATGCCTTTTATGCCACAAGAGAAAAAGATTCTTCAGCTTATTGTAGATGCCATTATGTATAATGAAATTATTGAGAAGACCTTTGAAGAGAATAAGGTATTAACCAATCTGTATAGAGATGACAATAAAGAAAAAGAGCAAGTAAAAAAGCTTGTGTATAAACTTATTATGGTAAAACTTCTTATGACGATAGATCAGATAGGCAGTAACAAGTAAAAGAAAATATAATTAGAAAAAGTGACCAAGATTTCCTTGGTCACTTTTAATGTGCACAGTTAATTTGTTAGGGGGAGTTATTTATGATTCATTAGAATTATTGAAGGTCGTTTCTGAAGATGCCGCCACAGTCATTTTTTGTGAGTAAGCAGATAGCTAAGATGATGAGGATAATCCATACCCAAGAATTATTTCCACAACCGCCAAATAAGTTACCAAAATCGCCACCAAATGAGTTACATCCGTTACCATTGCCTAAGAAAAGTAATACGAATAAAGCAATAATGATAATCCATACGCTGTTATCTTGTAAAAATCTAAAATCTTCCATAATAAATGCCTCCTATATAATAAAAGTAAATATGCTAGAAATTCTAATTTAAGTTTATGATACATATATAAATAAAATTACTTAAAGTGTCATAATCAGAAAATATACAAGTTATTTTACGAAATAAACAAATCATATTTCGGTAAAATGAGATTAAGATTAGTCGTAAAAGTAGGTGTTTCCTAACTTCTACATTATCTATAGTATGACGAATGGAAATAATTGTTACAAAAGTAAGTATTATTTTTATTATTTATTATTTTTTGAAAACTATATTGACAGACATACCTGTATTGTATACAATTATACATAAGTTATTTTCAGACAATTAAATGATTAGAATGAATAAATTGCAAGGGGTGATTGGATGTTTGAACTAAATAAGAGGACAAATTTATTGACAAATACTGAAAAAAATCATCAATTGGAAGATGTAAGTACACCGAATATGTTTCGTGAATTCTTTCCATATGACGAAATTCCACGTGTAGCCTTCAATAATGTACACGTGCCAATGTATATGCAAGATAATATCTATATTACAGATACGACATTTAGAGATGGACAGCAATCAAGAGCACCTTATTCAACAGAGCAAATTGTCACATTGTATAAATACTTACATAAATTAAGTGGACCAAAGGGAATCGTAAGACAAAGCGAATTCTTTTTATATAGTGAGAAAGATCGTGAAGCAGTTTATAAATGTAGAGAATTAGGTTATGAATTTCCTCAAATTACATCTTGGATTAGAGCGTCAGAGAAGGACTTTGAACTTGTAAAACAAATGGAAATTAATGAAACAGGGATTTTGGTAAGTTGTTCAGATTATCATATTTTCCATAAGTTACATATGAAACGCTCAGAAGCAATTGAGCATTATACAAAAGTTGTAAAACAATGTATGGATAAAGGGATTATTCCACGTTGTCACTTTGAAGATATTACAAGAGCGGATATTTATAATTTTGTTATTCCGTTTGCAAGAGAATTGATGAAACTCAGTGAAGAGACTAAGATTCCAGTTAAAATTCGTGCTTGTGATACGATGGGATATGGCGTTAGCTACCCAGGGGCTATGATTCCAAGAAGTGTACCAGGTATTATGTATGCACTACATCAATATGCAGGTGTGCCACATGAATGGATTGAGTGGCATGGACACAATGACTTTTATCGTGCAGTAGCCAACTCAACAGCTGCATGGTTATATGGATGCAGTAGTGTCAACTGTTCTTTATTTGGTATTGGAGAAAGAACAGGTAACACACCTCTTGAAGCAATGGTTATTGAATACGCTCAGCTTAAAGGTACCTTAGATGGTATGGATACAACTGTTATTACTGATATTGCAGAGTACTTTGAGCATGAAATCGGCGAACATATCCCAGAGCGCACACCATTTGTTGGTAAAAACTTTAATGTTACAAGAGCAGGCATTCATGCAGATGGATTATTAAAAAATGAAGAAATCTACAATATCTTTGATACAGATAAATTATTAAAGAGACCAGTAAGAGTAGCAGTAAGCAATACATCAGGATTAGCAGGTATTGCACACTGGATTAGTAGTAATCCTAGATATGCAAAATTAAAAGGAATAGATAAAAATGACCCATTATGCATGAGCATCAAAGCATGGGTAGATGATGAGTATGCAGGTGGACGTACTACTGTCATTTCAGATGATGAATTAGATAATTATATCGATCATTATTTAGAAGACCAAAAATAACAGATAGGCCAGAACAACATAGGTCATAGAACAGCCTACCAGTTAAGTGAAACTAGTAGGTTGTTCTATTTTTAAAGAAGCTTTTCAACATTATGATAATAAAATCAAGGATATAAATAGATACATAAAAAATAAAATAAAAAAGTAAAATTATTTGTTGACATATGACAACAAATATTGTAATATAATACAGGTCAGCAGCGACAAGTGCTAACAAAATAAATAAGGCCCATTGGTCAAGCGGTTAAGACATCGCCCTTTCACGGCGGTAACACGGGTTCGATTCCCGTATGGGTCATTTACATTACACTGTTTGATACAATTATGGTAATCTGGTTGTATTAATAGTAGGATGGTTGTTCAAAGGAATAACTATCAGAGTATAATGTAATCATAGAGCGGGGTGTGGCTCAGTTTGGCTAGAGCGCCTGATTTGGGTTCAGGAGGCCGCAGGTTCTAGTCCTGTCACCCCGATTTATATGGGTCACTAGCTCAGTCGGTAGAGCACTTGACTTTTAATCAAGTTGTCCCGGGTTCGATTCCCGGGTGGCTCATGTTTTTAAAATAGATAAGGCCCATTGGTCAAGCGGTTAAGACATCGCCCTTTCACGGCGGTAACACGGGTTCGATTCCCGTATGGGTCATTTAC
>JAGAVZ010000230.1 GCA_017941635.1 Cellulosilyticum sp. | reverse complement strand
CTTGGTAATCAAGCAACTGGACAGATTAAACATCTAATATTTGGATAAATATACTTGTATTCAATTTCAATAGGGATAGTATACTTTTAACAATTTCCATATTTATCCTCTATCTTAATTAAAATAAACTAGCACATGTCTTGATTATACTAAGATTGTAGATGCAGAAGAAATTTTAGAAGGTAACACTTATTTAATGGAATATATTAATGGATACACTTTTGTTAACTTTAATACAGGATGGGTTATTAGTAATAGAGGGACATTTTTATATAACGAAGTAAAGAACAAAGGTGAAGTAGAAACATTAATAGAGTTTCAGGAAGAAGACTTAACAAGATGCTTTTGGTTAGATTATATAAAGGAAGAGTCTAAGAAGAAAAAAGTAAGAGAAGAAATTGATTTAGATGGGGTGTCATTGGTATTAAAGTTACCAACAATAAAAAAAGATCCATATGCTTTGGCTATTATAAATATTAATACGGATCGATTAAAGCGTTTAGTCGAAAGTGAAATAGGTGAAGAGAAGGTCATTATTTTAAATGATGACGGCAAAGTGATTTATACAAATGATGATCAGATGGCAGAGTATTGTATACAACATCAAGAGGAGATTATAAATCAGACATTTAATCATAAGCAATTAAAAAAAAGTGATCAATATATTATCTCTAATGCATATTCAGACACAATTAATTGGAATTACATAGTAGGGTATGATGTAAATATGATTAAAGAAGGTGCAAGTGATATCCTTAAATTAGTATTTTATTTGCTTGCTATGATACTTGTAGGTGGTGGAAGTGCAATTATTTTTGCTAGACGAATATATAATCCTGTTTCCAAATTAACTCAATATGTAGAGGGAATTTTGGATGTGAATAGTACTGAGATAGAAGAGAAAGTGGCAAAAGAAGATAATGAGTTTGAATACTTAACCACAAGTATAGGAAATCTTGTGGATAAAAAGACTTCTTTGGAAGGATTAATTGTGAATCAACAATCTCAATTAACTGAACTCTTTCAATTGCGTTTAATTAGAGGTGATATTAGAGTAGATCAGTTAGAAATATATATGAAACAACTTAGTATTGAGAAGAAAAAATATTATATTATTATGTCTGTTGATTTGATGCTCATTAAACAAGAAAACGATATGGAAATAATGCAGAATGTAATGCAAGATGCTCTACAAGATGCGATGAGAATAGATGTTGTTGAGAATTTACCAAAAGATATATCTAGCCAGCTTATGATGCACCCTGTCTGCAATCACCGTGCAATTTCAGTATTACTTACAGAGGATAATAAGGAGGCATTAGAAGAAAAATCACTTAAATTCTTTAAGCAATTGGAAAAGTATACAAGAGAAAGCTATAGTTACATTATTTGCGCTGGAGTTAGTAGCATTTTTGAAGAGATGATTGAATATAGGAAAGCTTATAATCAAAGTATCGAAGCATTAAAAAGTTGCCGAGTATTGAATAAAGGGGAAGATAACAAAACGAGTGACTGCATATTCTATTCGGATATTACCAATGATAAACATAATTATATTTATGATATAGTTATTGAGAAAGAAATTAAAACTGCTGTTGATAAGGGAGAGCAAGCAGAAGCTTGTGAGATTGTAGATCGTTTTATTAATGAGTTAATTGCCAAGAAAGTAGCTCATCATGAATGTTATTTGTATTTACATAGATTTTTGGTAGCCATTTTAACAGTAGTAACGGATGCAGGAGTATCTATTAATGAGATTATTAAAGACACTGAGGATAATATATTTTTAGGATTTAATCAACTCTATGATTTTGAAAAAATTAGAGCTTTTTATAAACACAAGTTAATTATACCTGTAATCGAAGGATTAAATAGCTTTAGAGAGAGTAAATCTAGTGAGATTATAGATTTGATTGAAAAGCTAGTTCATGAACGAAAAGGAGATATCTCCTTAACAGAGTGTGCAGATGAATTGCACTATCATCCAACATATATATGGAAAATCATGAAACTAGAAAAAGATATAACATTTACAGATTATATAGCTGAGTATAAATTACAACAAGCGAAGAAGTTATTACTAGAAACGAATATGACAATAGCAGATATTGCAAAGGAACTTAACTATACTAATACGCAAAATTTTATTCGTTTTTTTAGTAAGCTAGAAGGAACAACACCAGGTAAATATAGAAAACAACAAGAAGAATAAGAGAGTAAGAGATGGCTTATTAGAGTGGTGATTAAACCCTTTAATAAGCCATCTTTTATTATATAAAAGATTACATTAAAAAGAGCAGTAGTAAAGCGTGTCTATAAATTAGTGGATGTTAATAATAAAGGGTAATCTATAAATTGAGTAGATGATAACGTGATACTAAGTGAGATAATAAGGCTTATTAAGAAGTGAGAGAAACTAGTAATATCAAGGGATAACAAAAAATAATCATTATATTTTAAGTGAAATAACAAAAAAGATAATGATTATTTAGGATTAGATGTGGAGTATTATAGTGTTTCTACTATTAGAAATACGAAACGATATAAATTGATTATTGTTGTGATGGAATTAGGATGATACTATTGCACTAAGGAAAAGCACAAATCTTTAAGTAAGTTGTGCAAAACAACAACAATAAAGTTTGACAAGGAGGGGAAGTATGAGTAAAACTGCAGCAGTAGTATCTAATTCTAAAATGATATCTACTAAAAAAGCATCTAAAACTACAAATAAAGAAACAGGACAGTTTATGAAATATTTTATGCAACATAAGTGGCTATACTTCATGTTAGTGCCTGGAGCTTTATACTTTATTATCTTTAAGTACATTCCTATGGGAGGTATTGTAATTGCTTTTCAAAAGTATAGTCCTTTTACAGGTATACTAGGAAGTGAGTGGGTAGGACTTACACACTTCAAGAGTTTCTTTACAGGAACTGATTTCTTCATGTTATTGAAGAATACACTAGCAATATCATTACTTAGCTTATTGTTTTATTTCCCAGCACCGATCATTTTGGCATTATTCCTTAATGAGATTAGATGTCAGAAATATAAACAAGTCATTCAAACTTTTATTTACATACCACACTTCATTTCTTGGGTTATCGTAGCATCATTAACATATACAATCTTTAACATTAATGATGGTATTATCAACCAATGTATTGAAGCAATCACAGGACACACGATTAACTTCTTAGGTTTACCAGAATATTTTAGAGGAATGATTATTGGACAAAGTATTTGGAAAGAAACAGGTTATGGAACAATCATTTTCTTAGCGGCATTAGCAGGTGTTGATATGGAGCTTTATGAAGCAGCTAAAGTAGATGGTGCAGGTAGATGGAGACTTATGTGGCACATCACATTACCAGCTATCAAAGGAACAATTATTATCATGTTAATTTTAAGAGTAGGTTCAATCTTAAATACAGGTTATGAACAAATCTACTTAATGAGAAATGCCTTAAACGTATCTGTGGCAGAGGTATTTGATACATATATTTACCAAAAAGGTATTACAAATGCTCAGTATTCATATAGTACGGCAGCAGGTTTATTTAAATCTATCGTTGGTATGATTATGGTATTAGGTTCTAACTGGGTTGCTAAAAAATCTGGAGAATCAGGTATTTACTAGAGAGGGGGGCGTAATGTGAAAAAATCAAAGACAATACAAGCAGGTGCAGGTGATAATATCATACAAGTTATTATCTACATTGTAGTAGGGTTAATTGGTCTTATGACTTTATTACCATTCTTATATGTTATTGCAGGTTCATTTGCAACAGAAAAAGAATTAACAGAAAGAGCATTCTTCATTATTCCAAGAACAATTTCATTTAACGCATATAAGTATATTGTACAAACAGGAGAAATCTTCAATGGATTAAAGAACTCATTATTCCTTACTATTGTGGGTACATCAGTTAATATGTTACTTACAACAACATTTGCCTACCCATTATCAAAGAAAGAATTCAAGGGAAGAAACATTATATTAAACATGGTAATTATAACAATGTTATTCTCAGGTGGGATGATTCCAACATTCTTAGTTGTAAAACAATTAGGATTATACAACTCATTTGCAGCACTTATTTTACTTGGTGCAATCAGTCCATTTAATATGATTATTGTGAAGAACTTCTTCCAAGAGCTTCCTAAAGAATTAGAAGAAGCAGCAATCATTGATGGATGTTCAGATTTAGGTGTATTTGTAAAAATTGTATTACCATTATCAAAACCAGTTATTGCTTCAATTGCACTTTTCTATGCAGTAGGTCACTGGAATGATTACTTCAGCGCAATGATTTACTTATCAGATTCTGCAAAAGAAACAGCACAAATTGTTTTAAGACGTATTGTTTTACTCGCACAAGGTATTCAGTCAGATACAATGGACTTTGATAAATTAGGAGTACCACCAGATAAAGCTGTAAAAATGGCAGCTACAGTAGTTGCGACAATGCCAATTTTAGTTGTTTATCCATTCGTTCAAAAATACTTTACTAAAGGTGTTATGGTTGGAGCTGTTAAAGGTTAATTATTTTTTAGGTCATTAATGTATTTAACATAATCATATTTTAAAGGTTAAAATAGGAGGATTAAGCATATGAAATTTAAAAAAATGTTAGCAGGATTATTAGTAACAGTAGTAATGGCAGGAGCATTCACAGGTTGTGGAAATAGCAAAACAACAAGTGCAGTAGCAGAAGATGGTAAAGCACAAATCTCAATGATGCTTACTGACTTTGAAGGTAGCCCACTTAGTGGAGATGCTGGAGCAAAAGTTGTAGCTCAAATGGAAGAACATACAAATACACATGTAGATTTTACATTCGTACCAGATGATAACTACGAAGATAAATTAAGCTTAACATTAGCATCGACAGATGATATGCCAATGATCATTGCAGTTCCAAAAATGTCAGGTGTTATCGTAGGTGCAGCAGAAGCAGGTGCTTTTTGGGATTTATCAGATTTAATCACAGACGCATCAAAATATCCAAATCTTTCACAAGCAAATCCAAACGTTAACCAAAGCTTAACAATTGGTGGTAAATTAATTGGGGTATATAAAGCAAGAGATATCGGTCGTTATGGTTTTGGATACCGTAAAGACTGGGCAGATAAATTAGGAATCGATGAGCCAAAAACAATCGAAGATATGTATGATATGATGTATCAATTTACATATAATGATCCAGATGGAAATGGTAAAGATGATACATATGGTGTTTCTCTTTGTAAATACACAGGACCATTTGACATTATGCAAACATGGTTTGGTTGTGGTAATGGATGGGTTGAACAAAACGGTGAATTAGTACCAGTACACCAAACACAAGAATACAAAGAAGCATTAGATTGGTTCAAAAAAATGTATGAAGATGGTTTAGTATACGAAGACTGGGCAGTACGTGATACAGCAACATGGCAAGACACAGTGAAAAATGGTGAATGTGGTATATTTATTGACGTATTAGATGGTGCTAGAAGGGTTGGAGATTACTTCGTAAATGAAAATATTCCATCAGTAACAGATTCAAATGAATTAGCAAGTATGAAATTAGTAGGTACAATTAATGATAAAACACTTGCAACAACAGGATATAATGGTTTCTTCGTAATTACAAAAGCAGCTGACACACAAGAAAAAGTAGAGGCTTGTCTCCACTTCTTAGACAAAATGTGTGACGATGAAATGATTACACTTGCAGGTTATGGTCTTGAAAACGAACATTGGAAACTTGGTGAAGATGGATTCCTTGTAGACTTAGATGAAGGAGATGTAACATCATCTAAAGCATACTCAGCACTTAACCAAGCAATCGCTTACATCCCACGTTTAGTAGCTGAAAGTCCAGCATTAAAATTAACAGAAAGAAAAGAAGAAGAAAATGCAGTTAAAGCAGCTAACGTAGATTATGCAGTATTCAACCCAGCAACTTCTTACTTAGTAAACTCTTCAACATATTCATTAGCGGGTACAACATTAGATAAAATGTTAGATGATGCTAGAACACAATATATCTGTGGTCAAATTGATGAAGCAGGATTACAAGGACAATGGGATTTATGGTTAAAACAAGGTGGACAAGATGTTATCAATGAAGTAAATGAACAATTCAAAGCAAATAAATAAGTGTAAAGAACAAATGATATACAAGTATAAATAATAATATGCGAGTATAAAGGAAAGGGTATTATAAAATTGTCCACTCAGTGGTAAAAATATTTCATTTAGATATATAAGAAAAGTACTATTTAGAAATATTTTTAACTGCTTGAGTTAGCAGATACAAGATATGGTGTCTGTTGAAAGACATTTTATGATGCCCTTTTTATAAATTGACGGAGGCGTTTAAAATGGTATCAGGACTACGCGTAAAGCAAATCGAAGATTTTAAGATTGTTTTAAGTTGGGATAGATATGAGGGAGCTGAAGGGTACAATGTGTACTGGGCAGATAAAGATATTCCAACAATGAAATATAAAAATATAGGAACAGTAGAAAGCAATGAATTTAAATTTAATAAAGCAACTCATGTGCCTCATTATTTTAAAGTTGCACCGATTATAGATAGTGTTGAAATGCCTATGTCAGATGTACTAAAAACACCTGTTAAAAAGCATTTTAATGAACAACTAGAGAGACTTTCTAGAGGTCTTATTGCAGTCAATACACCTAATGGCATTTTCTTAAGCTGGAGATTAATGTTAGATGAGGTGAAAGGCTATAGTAAAACGGGTTTAACAGGTACAGATTTTGTGGTATATAAGAATGGCAATCCCATTGAAATGGTTACAGACAGTACAAATTACTTAGATGAAACAGGAACAATGGAAGATACTTATGCAGTAGCAGCTTTAGATGAAACTGGAGAAAAAGAAGCATGTAAAGGTGTAAAAGCATGGGTATCTAAAGAAAACTATATTGATATTCCACTTCAAATTCCAGAGGGAGGGGTAACACCTGCTGGTGAGATTTATACATATAATGCAAATGATATGAGTGTGGGAGATGTGGATGGTGATGGAGAATATGAATTTATCGTTAAATGGGATCCAAGTAATTCACATGATGTTTCCATCAAAGGCTACACAGGTAAATGTTTCATTGATTGCTATAGATTAGATGGCACTTTATTATGGCGACTAGATATGGGGGTAAATATTCGTTCAGGAGCACATTATACGCAATTTATGGTTTATGACTTTGATGGTGATGGCAAGGCTGAAATGGCAGTCAAAACTGCACCAGGAACTAAGATGACAAGATATGATGAAGCAGGTAATGTGATGAGTGAAAGCTATATTACAATGCCGCAAAGAGATATCAAAGCAGGCTATAGCCATGAAGATAATTATGTATGTAGCAGTGAAGATTACTTCAATTATCTTGTGAAACAGTTTAGAAACTGGATAAGCTTTGAAGAAGTACAAAAAGGACAATGGCCACAGACTTTAGAGGAATGCTTTGGTATTTCTGTGAAATATAATTATCCATTAAGTGAAGAGGATGCTAGGGAGCTTGTACATTACTTTATTCATACTTATGCTAAGGAACGTAGCAATCGTAATGAACTGGAGAAATTTGAAGGGTTCATTATGGAAGGTCCAGAGTATCTAACCATGTTTAGTGGTATGGGTGAAGAGATTGAAACCATTGATTTCAGATATGGAAGAGTAGATGATGGACTTAGATGGGGAGATTATTCAATGCCGCGTATTGAACCATGTAATAGGGTAGACCGTTTCTTATCTGGTGTAGCTTATTTAGATGGAGAAAGACCATATCTCATTATTTGTAGAGGATATTACACAAGAACAACGATTGTAGCTTATAGTTTCTTTGAAAGAAGGTTTAAAGAGTACTTTGCGATTGATTCAGGTTTTGTGCCAATGCGTAATCCATTTAATGACCATCCACATGGTGCAATTGGAGAAGACCCAGTGTATGGCAGTATAGCAGGACAAGGTAACCATAGCTTATCTACAGCTGATGTGGATGGAGATGGATGCCAAGAAATTATTTATGGTGGCGCAACGATTGATCATGATGGTAGTGTACTTTACAGTAGTTATGATTACTTACCAAATGGCACTTATGCAAAACTAGGTCATGGAGATGCTATGCACGTAGCCAATATTAATCCTGATAAACCAGGGCTTGAAATTTTTAATGTTTTCGAAGGGGCAAAAGAAGCACCATATGGTTTTGCTTTAAGAGATGCAGAAACAGGAGAAGTTATTTTTGGAGAATATGCAGAAACAGACTTAGGACGCTGCATGATAGGGGATGTTAATCCGAATGTAAGGGGATTACAGGTTTGGGTGAAGGATGTACGTACTTGTACAGGTAGGATACTACCAGATCAATTATTAGGCACTAACCAATGTATTCGTTGGGCAGCAGATATGAGTACACAAGTATTAGATGGCAATAACATCTTTGGTAGTCACTGTGGTGTGATTAATGATAATACCCACGGTATTATGTTAGAGCCAAAAGACACAGCTACAAACAATGGAACAAAGGGAAATCCTTGTTTAATAGCCAATGTCTTTGGAGATTTTAGAGAACAACTTTTACTAAGAACAGCAGATAATCGTGCTATTAGAATTTACACCAACACAGAAATTACAAAGCATAAGCTTTTCACACCAATGCATGATGTGATGTACCGTACAAGTGTAGCTTGGCAAAATAACTGTTACAACCAACCTGGTTATACAAAATTCTACTATGCAAGTGATATGGAATGGGAATATGTATTACCAGCTTTAAATGCTGAGGAGGCAAAATAGATGATGGAGAGAAAATTAAAGAATATCTATGTGTGTTTTCCAGGAGGAAAGCACAAAGTACTAACAATGAGCTATGATGATGGACGAGAAGAAGATAGAAGACTTGTTGCATTATTTAATAAACATGGTATCAAAGGAACTTTTAATGTGAATTATGGGATTCAAGATGATCCAAACAGAGTTCCTTTATCAGAGTATAAAGAGCTTTATAAAGGACATGAGGTAGCATGTCATACCTATACACATCCAACTATTGAACGTTGTCCATTGGAGCAAGTGGTGGAACAAGTCATGGAGGACAGAAAAGGATTAGAGTTTGTTATGGGCTATCCTGTAAGAGGAATGGCATATCCAAATGGTTCATATAGCGAGGAAATCATGAAGTTATTACCTGCACTTGGCATTAAATATAGCCGTGTGGTAGGTAGCAGTGATAAGTTTGGTATGCCAAAGGATTTGATGCAGTGGCAAGCAACCTGTCACCACAATCATAACCTCATTGAACGAGGAAAAGAGTTTTTAGGTCTTTTTAAAACACAATATTTATACTTGATGTATGTATGGGGACATAGTTATGAGTTTACAGATAGAAACAACTGGGAGGTCATAGAAGAGTTCTGTGAGATGATGGGTGGAAAAGAAGACACTTGGTATGCAACCAATATTGAAATTGTAGATTATATGGAGGCAAGCAAACGTCTACAATTCTCGGCAGATGGCAGCTTTGTGTATAATCCATCATTTGATTCAGTATGGCTTAATGTGGATGGTAAAATTGTTGAAGTGCCTGGGGGACAGCAAGTAGAGCTTTGGGCTAGATAGGCAAATATATTGAGACATTATTTATAGAATAAAAAATACCTTGCTAAGATGAATCATCCTAGCAAGGTATTTTTGTGTTTAAAAGTTACCTAATAGAGTAATATAAAAATTATAACCATTAAATATTGGAAGTATTCACCTTAGTTCAGAAGAATAGATGATTTAAGTGAAATAGTGAGGATATAAAGACTGGTGTTGTTTCATCCAAGCAGAGAGTTCTATTAGCATCGTTAGATAATTAGGTACGGTATAGAGGAAATCCTTTCGATTATTAATAAGAACTTTATTAGAGCAAGGGACATCACAAGGTGAAATGGTAATATCGTTCTTTTGGAAAACTCGTTGGAACAAGCAGAGTAAATCATACTTACTAATAGATTCTGATGGTACTAAGTGATAGAGACCAGTAAGTCTTTGAGTCAGGGCGCAATCTATTGCCCTAGCCAGTTCTAAGGTTGTAATGCCATTCCAAATGACATTGGTATAGCCGCGGATATCTTCTTTCTGTAATAGGAACCAGTTTAATAAGCCAACTCCATCTGGAGATAAATCAGGTCCTATAATAGACATTCTAAAAGTTAGATTTTTATCATTATTAAGCTCTCCTAAGGTTTTGGTTCTGTCATAAAAGAGATTGCCATCACAAAAAGAGGTTTCATTGTATGGACCATTTTTACCAGAAAAAACACAATCTGTACTAAGGTGAATAATACGAGTAGGGGTATGAGCATAGAAATCCTCTAGAAAATGTGGGAAGTAGGCATTTACAAGTATGGCTTTGTCTTTGTGTATTTCTGCAGCCTGAATCAGCATACCCGCACAGTTGATGACAGCATCAAATTCATGGGTATGAAGATAAGTTCTTAAGTCAGTGATATTGGTAATATCCATGAGGATGGTTTCTTCATCATAAGGATGAGAATGAGCCAAAGTAGAAACCTCATGTTGTTTTTCTTTGAGATAGGTAGTGATGAGATGACCTGCCATACCTGTAGCACCAATTACTAATACTTTCATGGGAGTATCCTCCTTTACATAAGGGATTAATCTTTGTGCCAGATATATTGATTAATAATAGGCGTATAGCCTTGAATAATACTTATAATCTTAGAAGAAATATTGGCATCTACATAATCCAGGGGTGGAGAGAAGTCTGGCGAGTTGATAAGAAGGCGAGCTACATTAATACTATTAATTACTGTATCGCCAGTAATATTGCCCATAATCATGCCTCCTTTATCAATAGTTTCAGGCCTTTCTGTAGATGTTCGGATAGAAACAGCAGGAAAGCGAAGGAGACAAGCCTCCTCAGCAAGGGAACCACTATCAGATAGTACACAAAAAGCATTTAATTGTAGCTTGTTATAGTCTATATAGCCTAAAGGTGCAATATTTTGAATCAGAGGACAAAGTTTTATGTTGCTAGAAGCAATTTTCTTTTGGGTACGAGGATGAGTAGAAAAAATAATAGGAAGTTGATAAGTATCAGCCACTGTATTGAGGGCGTCTATAAGGCTACTAAAGTGTTTAGGATGATCTACATTTTCTTCACGATGCAAAGAAACAAGGATATAGTTGTTTTCAATAAGTTGTAATTCGGAAAGGATATTACTCTGTTTAATTATAGGGAGATATTTGTGAACGAGTTCAGTGAGAGGGGAGCCTGTGACAAAGATATATTCCTTTCGGATACCTTCTGCAATCAGATTTCGTCTGGCATGTTCACTATAAGGAAGATTGATATCTGATATATGGTCAACAATGCGTCTATTAATTTCTTCGGGTACATTTTCATCAAAGCAACGATTACCAGCCTCCATATGAAAGATTGGTATTTTAAGACGTTTAGCAGAAATAGCACTTAGTGCAGAATTAGTATCTCCTAGAAGAAGCAGAGCGTCTGGTTTTTCTTTAAGCATGAGCTCATAGCTCAAATGAATGATGTTACCAATGGTCTCACCTAGATTAGAACCAACACTATTTAGATAATAATCAGGCTGCCTGAGTGAAAAATCCTTAAAGAAAATATCATTGAGTGTATAATCCCAATTTTGACCTGTATGTACCAGGATATGATTAAAGGCAACATCACATTTAGCAATAATTTCACTTAGTCTAATAATTTCGGGACGCGTACCAATGATGGTCATTAATTTGAGTTTTGACATAGAAGGCCTCCTCTTGAGTTATTTATACATAGTATATGAAATCACAGCATGTATCAGTAGTGAATCAAACAGATTATCTTGGTGATTAGACAAATAAGCAGTAGTTAGTAGATGAATTGATGAAATAGGACAACTTTAGCTAAGAGTGAACCGTAAAATAATGGATTCAAACAAGTAACAAAAACATATAATGCACTAGAGATGGTTTCTTGATGAGCGAAAGGAAGAATAATGGGAAATAAAAATATTATTATAGATATTCCGTTTAATATTGATTTAAGTCCGTATATGTTGCCTAAAAACTATATTCATCCAAAGCTAGAAAAAAGCTATCAATTGGCTCAGACTGATGAGTGGATTGTAAGACGATTAGAGCTATTTATGAAATACACCTATAATAGCCTTTCTCATCAAACTAATCAAAATTTTACATGCTTATTGAGATGTACCCCGACTACAGAGAAAATGATTTATAAATATTTAAGGGAATATCCAGCATTAGAAAAGAACATATATTTTACACCATATGCTCAGCAAATAATTGATGAATCCATAAAACAACATGGTAATTTGTATCGTGTGGTTATTGATTCAGATAATATGTTTCATGATACCTTTATAGAGCAACTACATCAATTTAACCATAAATTATCAACCTTAACTATTATTAGTCAAGAAGGTTATATTTTAGATGACAGGACTAAGCAGGTGACTAGAATTTTTCATCCATCACCTTCTTTTTATGCGGCCATCTATAACTTAGAAACTTATCAGTGGTTGTATCAAAGAAGGTTATTTGAAAAACATTGGGATGCCATTAAGTACCCTTATGAGCAATTAGGGGGACCAAACTATTGTATTTGTACTCATGATATTAATGTAGATAATGAATTTGCGAGAATTAGTCAAAAATATGGCATTGAAATGATTCAAGGAAAAGCAAAGGAACATTTTTTTGAGAAGTGGCATTTAAAAATGGAGTAAACATCCAGAGAGGGGAGAAAGCAGTGGGGGATTCATACCATTTTGAACCTAAGGTATCGATTATTATACCCGTTTATAACGGGAGTAATTATTTAAAAGAGGCAATTGAGAGTGCACTTGCACAAACCTATAAGAATACTGAGGTTATTGTCATTAATGATGGGTCTAATGACGGTGGAAAAACACAAGCTATTATTAATGCTTATGGTAAGCGAATTAGAGGATACTATCAACCTAATAGTGGTGTGGCAGCAGCACTCAATCTAGGAATAGATATGATGACAGGAGAATATTTTAGTTGGCTTAGTCATGATGATTTATATACGCCAAATAAGATTGCCTCTCAGATTAATAAGCTGAGAGAAGTAGGTAATCCAAAGGCTATTATTTATTCAGGATATCGAACAATTAATGAATTAGGAGAAGAAATAAGCGTATACGATCCAGCACAGATGTATTCATTAGCTAAATATACACATCCTCTTTTTCCAGTTTTACGACTGATGGTGAATGGGTGTACTGTGCTTTTTCATAAATCGCATTTTCAAAGAACAGGCGGATTTGATAGTACCTTAAAAACCACACAAGATTATGATATGTGGTTCAAACTTTTTAGGGAGCAGATTGTAATTTATTGCCCTGAAATTGAAGTGATTAGTAGGCAACATGCCGCTCAGGGAAGTAGAGCAGCTATAGAGTATCATGTACAAGAGTGTGAAACTTTATGGCTGAGAATGCTTAAAAGTTTATCACGAGATGAGATAGACCATATTGATGATAATGCATATGCTTTTTTTATAAATACCCATCATTTTTTAAAGGTAAGAACACTGTATAAAAAAACAATTGCCTACGCTGAGCTTGAAGCATTAAAACAACTAAGAAGGTTGCTATTAGAAGGTAGTAGCTATGATAGTATTATGGCAAATCAGATAAATCCATTTGAAAAGGATAGTAAGCTTCAAGGACTCCTACATTATACTGTATTCCTAGACAAAATGAAAACAAGAATTGCTTTTTATGCCTATGCAAAAAAATCAATAGGTGGTCTGATGAAAATGCTTGAAATACTTGCAGAAGGATTAGCTGATGATTATGAGATATTTCTTTTTTATCGTAAGGATGAAGGGATACTTTATGAAAGAAAAGACAATATGTTTTATATCCAAATTGACACAGAGGGTGATTGGGAAAACCGCTTAGCAAAATATATGGTTGTATTAGGCATAGATCTTTTTATAGGGGCACATAACTGTTTGGAGTATTTTATTAATATGTATATGACATTGAAGAATTATGGTATTAAGTGTATTGCTTGGAATCATGAAGATTACAACTTTACAAAGATTAATACAAACTACTACAGAATTGGAGAAAGCCGAAAAGCGGTTTTTCATCAATTAGATGCAGTCGTTTGGATTAATAAGGCAAGTAAAATGATTTATGACCAAGAAGCAAAAAATGGCTATTATATACCAGATTGTATTGATGTGGACCCAAATCATGTGATTTTACAGCCAAAAGAGCCTTTTAGTTTAATTGCAGTAGGTAGATATGATGATACGATTAAACGTTTAGATAGAGTTTTGGAAGCATTTGCTTATATAAGTTTTAGGAAACCAGAAGCAAAGCTTTATATTGCAGGGGATATACATTTAGATACACAGCTTGCCGTACTAAATAATCAAACACCTAGAGAACGAATGAAACAGTTAGGAATCAAGCTAGAAAAAGTCATTTTTACTGGGTGGATTACAGATGTATCACCTTATTATGCACGCTCAACCATTCAGCTTAGTACATCTGAGAGTGAAGGATTTGGCCTCATTATTTTAGAAGCAGCAAGTTATAGTGTACCAACAATTGCATTTAGCAATGGTGGTTCAGATACCATTATTACGGATGGAAAAGATGGCTATATTGTAAGAGATATTAAAGAAATGGTAGATAGGACCTTATTATTAATGGAAGATCAGAAGCTTTATCGGCAGATGAGTATGCAAAGTAAATGGCTTGTACAGAAATACACAAAGGATGCGACTATTTTAGAGTGGAAGAAATTATTAGAGAAGGTCATCAATAATAAAAGTGGTGAGGTAAATGAATTATGAGAAAAGAAATAGTAAAGATTGAAGAATTAGCCAAGAATCCACTCGTTTCTATCATTATTCCTGTTTATAATGGAAGCAATTACTTAAGAGAAGCCATAGACAGTGCCCTTAATCAAACTTATCCAAATATAGAAATCCTTGTGATTAATGATGGATCTAATGATGAGGGAAAAACAAGAGAAATAGGTTTATCTTATGGAAATAGAATACGTTATTTTGAAAAAGACAATGGGGGGGTCTCTACAGCCTTAAACTATGGGATTATAAAGATGGAGGGAGAATACTTTTCATGGTTAAGTCATGATGACAGATATAAACCAAATAAAATATTAGACCAAATAAAACATCTGAATCAATTGGAAGATGAAACAACTATTATTTATGGTGGGTATGATTTAATTAATGAAAAAGGTGAGATTTATTATCAAGTTAATCCAGGTGAAAAGTGGGGACAGGAGCAATTAAATAAACCACTCTTTCCAATATTTAAAGGTTTGGTGAATGGGTGTAGTTTGCTTATTCATAAATCGCATTTTGGAAGAGTAGGAAAATTTAATATTCGTATGAAAGCTGCACAAGATATGGATTTATGGTTTAGGATGTTTAGAAATGCAAAGCTTTATTATCAAAGTGAAATAAATGTAGAAACACGAATACATCCAACAAGAGATTCAAATAAATCTTATGCAATTAAAGAAGTTAATCAAGACTGGATTAGAAAAATGCATAGAGTCACATTAGAAGAAATGCGAGAAACAATGGGAACGCCACAGCTTTTTTATGAAGAGATAGTTCAGGCACTTCAATCACTAGAAACTTATAAAATTGCCTGCAAAGAAGCAGCAAAACTAGCTAAGGTTTATACGCCAGAAGAAGAGGAGCGGCCATTAGTATCTGTTATTATTCCATTTTATAATCGAATGCATATGGTAATGGAGTGTATAGAAAGTGTTAGGAATCAAACCTATAGAAATATAGAAATTCTAGCTATTGATGATGGGAGTACTGAGGATGTAAGTAATTTAGCTTCATTAATGCAAGTAGATGAGCGTATTAGAGTTATTCATCAAGAGCATTATGGAGCAGCTGTAGCTAGAAATAGAGGAATTGAAGAGGCTAAGGGAAAGTATATTGCCTTTTTGGATTCAGATGATTTATTCGTTATAGATAAAATAGAGAAGCAATTAAAATTGATGATGGAAAAGGAATATGTTTTTTCACATACCTCTTATCAGCGAATCGATATGGAAAATTCTGAAGGGGAAGTCGTTCATTCTGCCGAGATGAACGGTATTGTTTTTCCTGAAATTATGCATTTGTGTAGAATTTCAAGTTCAACTGTTATGATTAAGAAAACAGCATTAGGTAATATGCGTTTTGTTCCTGGAATGGCTATTTCAGAGGACATTTGTTTATGGATTGACCTATCTAATTGCTATGAATTAGGTAGTTTAGATGAGACTTTGACGGTTATAAGAGTAAATGATGATACAACCTTTTGGGATAAAGATAAGGTGAAAAAAGGAAATTTAAATGTGCTTAATTATATCTTTAATCATCCTGAATATTTAAGAGAGGAACAGGATGTAGGTGTTTTGATAAGTAATTTTGCACTACTATTTTTCTAATACAAATTCTATAGAGATATATTTTTAAAAATGTACCTAAATAGAGAAAAGAATAGAATCAAGAAGTAGATAAAATCTAATGGATTGCAGATGTATATTTTTGTAGACAAAACCAGTTTAGATTAGCAAATAAATTTACACAAAAGTTTCTATTTCAGCATATCATGAAGTGATAGATAGAGTATTATATACTCGTTAATAAATAAGGAGGCTTATAAATGGGTCGAGAATTCTATCAAGAAGGATGGGGTAGAAATCAAAGCGGTAATGATTTTGTGGCTAGCTATAATACATCATGTACACAAAATATGATGCAAGATTTTGGCACAACCATGCCTTGTAACAATTGTCCAAATGCAGAAAAATGTGACTGCGATATGATGGCTCAAATGAAACAACCTAAGAATTTATTTGGCTATGATCAAGCTTGCACAATGCAGATGCAAAGTGGAGGTCAATCAAACTGTTGTCCTTTTGACGCTTATGGACTAAACACTTATAACAGAAGCTATACACCAATTAATGTAGTAAAAGACTGCATAGAAGACTTATGTATTCCACTTACAATTAGTGTCAAAATACCAGTAGGCTTTATAGTGCCTAAAGGAAGACACTTTGGCACTTATTTAGCTATTGATAAGAGTGCATTATCTACTAATACCATCACACAACATTATGTTTATACCAATAAATGTGGATGCACTTCTCCAGAAGTTGTAAAGATGCAAGTATCTATTTTAAATGGACCATTGTACTACAATCTTACATTAGACAACATTGTACCAGCACAAGGAATTCAGTCAATGACACAAAGTGAAACTTATGTAAATAAACATGGTGCTTTATCAGTAGATAAAGTATTAGGTTATGCACCATTTGGTTATGCAACTCAAGATTATTATGCAATAGAAGTTATTCCTCAAAGAGAAACCATCACATTGCCAGATGGTAAATGTGTATGTAAAAATGCTGCGCAAGAAGAATATAAATGCTTATTAGCAAATCCGGATATTGAAAGAGTATTAACCTTCTCTTATATAGTAGTTATTAAATCAGTTAATATGGCTTAAAGCTATAAGTTTTTTATATATGTTAAGCTTTCTAATAGTATATAAATAAGAAATAAATTGTATGGAGGAATAAAATGGATAATTATGGATTACCAAAATTAAATATATCTCCATTTACGGCACAGTATAATTTATTTGCAATTAATGCTAGTACGCTTGTACTTCCTATTGTATCAAGTATCACGATTCCACCAGGATTTGCAAGTAATAATAGTACACCAATGGTTAGGTTATCTGTAGACCAACATACACTTAGATTTTATGTGAGTGAACAGCTAACCGCTACGGGAGCTATTCAGTATGTTTTGAGACTAGTAGGTACAGTATTTTATAATGTAGCGTTTATGGGAGTAAGTCCTATCGACCCTGTAACGGCAATTCAGGGACCTATAGCTTTCACTAATAACGGAAGTTACAATGTGGATTACACTGTAGGCACATTTGGTAGCATCGCAGAAATTCAAAACTTAATCTTATCTAATTTCACTATCACAGCTACTATCAATCAATTTTATGTTATAGCAGATAATGGCACACCTGTTGTATTTGATCCTGCAAATCCAGCACCATTCATAGCAGCATTAAATGGTGCAACTGAAAAGACAATCTATGTAACAGCAAACATTGTTATTACTTTTAATGAAGGTCCAATATCTTAAAAGTGGAGAGGCATGATGGGTAAGAGTAAAACAGTACTATTCATGGTAACTAATGGAGCAGGATTAGGGCATTTAACGAGAGGATTAGCGGTGGCTAGACGATTAAAAGAAATGAATCCAAAACTAGATATTATTTTTTATACGACATCTCTTGCAACAGAAGTTATTAGAGAAGCTGGCTTTATGTTTTACTATACCCCTACAAAATCTGTGATGCCAGATTCTGTTACAGGCACGCAGTGGAATCAGTATATTAGTAGACAGCTCAGTGACATTATAGAAATTCATCATCCTATTGCATTAGTTTATGATGGCGCTTTTCCATATATCGGTTTATTGTCTAATTTAAAGGCAATGAATGTCAGGAGTATATGGATTAAAAGAGAATGCTATAAGAAAGAAATCCAAAACTTAGAGCCTATTGAAGCATTATTTGATTTAGTAATCGTTCCTAAAGAACTCAGTGAAGATGTGTGTAGGGATACGATAAAAAAGAAGTATTGTGAGCCTATTATGTTTTTAGATCAGGAAGAAGCTCATGCAAGAGAACAAATTAGGCAGATGTTAAAAATCTCAGAGGAAGAAAAGTTATTTTATATTCAGCTAGGAGCAGGTACGATTAACTCAACAGATGCGGTGATATATAATATGATGGATATTGTCCTTAAAAATCCATCACATCGCGTCTTATTAGGCGAATCTATTATAGGAAAACAGTTGGAATGTAATCATCCACATGTTTTTAAGATAAGAAGTTATCCTAATTCTCAGTATTTTAAAGCAATAGATTATGCTGTTTCAGCAGCAGGGTACAACACTTTTCATGAACTTCTTTTCTTTGGTATTCCAACTGTGTTTGTGCCAAATATGAATACAAGTATGGATGACCAACTTGCTAGAGTCAAAATGGCAGAGCAAAAACAGGCATGTGTATGTTTGGAAGAGGATAGCAGTATAGATGAATATGAGCAGAAGATAGAAGAAATGCTACATGTCACATGCGCTATGAGAAAAAATGCACTAAGCCTTATAAAAGAAAATGGTGCAAGACAAGCGGCTTATTATATTTATCAACAAATTGATGCAATTCATTTAAGAATGAATGAGATTAGTCAAAAAATATGATAAATAAATTGAGAATACTTCTTGCAAAGTAAGTAGACTATCGTCAACGAATTTGACAATGTGGAGAATATAGATAAAGAAGAATCTATAGTTGATGAAACATTGTTAAAAATAGTGCGATAGTCTTTTTACATATAGCATAAATACTTTAACAATATAAACAAGTTTTCATAGAAGTAGGAAAATGAGTATATTTAGTAATGATAGGTATAAAAATTGAAGACGTTTGGTGTATGCAGAAGAGAGGATTAAAAGGAGAGATTCTATGATAAATTTAAAAGAAAGAATCTTAAATAAGCATATCCAAGTAGCAGTGATTGGGATGGGATATGTAGGATTACCACTTAGTGTTGCTTTAGCAAAATCAGATTATAAAGTATTGGGAATAGATTGTAATGACAGTTGGACAAAGCAAATTAATGCGGGGCATTCTAATATAGGAGATGTACCCAGTGAAGTTCTTAAAAAGATTGTAGATAAAGGCTATATAAAGGCAAGCACAGATTATGCCCTAGTAGCTAAAGTAGATGTCATTATTATTTGTGTACCAACCCCTCTAAATCATTTTAAAGAACCAGATTTATCGTACATTATAAATACAATAGAAGGGATTTTGCCTTTTATAAGAAAAGGAATTTTTATTTCATTGGAAAGTACAACTTATCCAGGAACAACAGAAGAATTAATAGTACAACGTATACAGAAGGAAAAAGGATGGAAGGTAGGAGAAGATTTCTATGTATGCTATTCACCAGAGCGTGTGGATCCAGGAAATCCAATTTACTCAATAGGAAATACACCTAAGGTAGTGGGGGGAAGTACCAGGGTTTGTTTGGAACTAGGAGAAGCCTTATATGGAAGTTTTTTGCCTAAGGTTGTAGGGGTAAAAACAACACAAGTGGCTGAAATGAGCAAGGTATTAGAAAATACATTCAGATGCGTTAATATTGCTTTAGTAAATGAGATGGCAATGATGTGTGAACGAATGAATATTGATATTTGGGAGGCTATAAAAGGCGCTTCTAGTAAGCCTTTTGGATTTATGCCATTTTATCCAGGACCTGGTGTAGGTGGACATTGTATTCCATTAGACCCCCTGTATCTATCATGGAAAGCGAAGAAATATAATTACTTTAGCCGTTTTATTGAGCTTGCCATAGATATTAATAATAATATGCCTTATTATGTAGCATATCAAATAGCTCAAATTCTAGGAAACTACGGAAAAGGAATGAAAGATAGTCGTATTCTACTGATGGGGATGAGTTATAAGAAGGACGTTAGTGACATAAGAGAATCGCCTAGTTTGGAAGTCTATGCAATTCTTAAGCGGCAAGGTGCAAAAGTTGATTTCTATGACCCTTATGTAGAGTCATTTAAGTTTAAGGAAGAGATAATATACAGAATAGAATGGTCTGAAAAGTCAGTGGAATCATATGACATCATTAGCATCTTAACAAATCATACGAACGTAGATTATAAGTGGCTTTTGGAACATGCAGAGATTATTTATGATACAAAAAATGTATATGGAGAAGTAGAAAGTGATAAAGTTGTCAAATTAGGAGATAATCTTGAATACTTATAAGTCATTAGAAAAGAAATTTCGTATGACTAAATAAAGATTATGTACCCATAAATATATAAGATGAATAAAATATATTAGAAAAAGGCAGGAAATGTATAAAAATGGGAGGAACCAATGTTTAAAGATCAAGTTATTTTAGTTACAGGAGGTACAGGGTCATGGGGACATGAGCTTGTCAAACAGCTTTTAGAACAATCTCCAAGAGAAATTCGTATTTTTAGTCGTGGAGAATTGGCTCAAGTAAATATGGAGCGTGAATTTAATGATGTACGTCTTAAATTTATTATAGGGGATATTAGAGATGGTGCAAGAATTCTTGAGGCGACAAAAGGTGTGGATTATGTTTTTCATTTGGCAGCGCTCAAACATGTTCCCATATGTGAATTGCAACCTTATGAAGCTATCAAGACTAATATTATAGGTACAGAAAATCTTATCAGAGCTTGTATCAGTAACAAAGTAAAAAAGGTTATTGATGTATCAACAGACAAAGCAGTGGATGCTTTGAATTTATATGGGATGAGTAAAGCAGTTGGAGAAAGACTCATTATCCAAGCGAATCTATTATCTGACTACACAAGATTTGTGTGTATTAGGGGAGGAAATGTATTAGGTTCTAATGGTAGTGTAGTTCCGTTTTTTATTAATCAAATCCAAAAGCAAAATCAAGTGACAATTACAGATAAAAATATGACAAGATATTTTATCACTTTATCAGAAGCTATTACATTGCTATTTAAAGCGAGTGAATCCAGTAAAGGTGGAGAAGTTTTTGTGATGCGTATGCCTGCCTATCGTATTATGGATGTGGCACAAGTCTTGATTGAAGATAGCGGTAAGAAAGATGTAGAAATTAAAGAAATTGGTATGCGCCCAGGAGAGAAAATAGATGAAGTGCTTGTTTCTGAATATGAAGCAAGAAATACTTATAAATATGATGATACCTATTATGTCATCATGCCAAGTATTCATATTCCTGGATTAAAAGAATATTATGATGAGCAAAATCTAGAAAAAGTAAATTTTACAAGATATACATCAGGCGATGTTATTTTAAGCAAAAACGAAGTAAAAACTCTTTTAACTAAAGGGCATTATCTTAAAAATGTATAAAAAAGAATCAATAAAGCACTTATATCAGTAGATAGGAGTATAAGTGCTTTTATTGTGTAAAAAAATATATGCAATATAAATATTTCATATAGTAGGGATTTAAAATTTGATTAAAAATGATATATTTAAATAAAGTGGCTTCAAAGTTCAAGCTGTTACTAGAATAATCATTAGTAAGATATTCAAAGAAGAGAAAATATTGAGGAGGGAAAATGAATACAAAAAAGATATTGGTAACATCTATTATACTGAATATATTGCAAGTTATCTTTATTGTGATAGCCATTGCACTTGTAAGAAATGATTATCATCATTGCATAAGCACAATTATTGTATTGGGAATTGCCCTAAGTATAGCGAATATTAGCATCACAGTGATAAGTTATATTTACTTACAAAAAAATCAATATAAGAGCTTACTTCAAAGTATGAAGGACTTAGAAGAGCTGAATTTAACATTAAGGACACAAAGGCATGATTATTTAAATCAAATGCAAGTAGTATATGGGTTGCTGGATATGGATGAATATCAAGATGCCAAGGAATATATGAACTCTATATTTAAAGAAATTACAAAGGTAAGCAAGGCTCTGAAGACTTCTGAGCCTGCTATTAACGCACTATTGCAAGCTAAATTACAAGCAGCAGAAAAAGAAGGTATAGATTTATATTTAGATATTATGACGGATTTAAAGGGACTTAAGATAGAACCATGGGAGCTTTGTAAGGTTTTAGCCAATATTATTGATAATGCCATAACAGCTTTAGCCAATCAAAAAGAGGGACAAGATAGAGAAATACACATCCGTATGGAACAGACAGAAGAAAGTTATCGATTTGAAATTGCTAATAATGGTCCAAAGATAACAGAAGGACAACAAAAGCTTGTTTTTAATCAAGGTTATACAACCAAGAAAGAAGCAGAAGGTCATGGGATGGGACTGTATATTGTATCTAATATTATTAAAGAAGCAAATGGGACACTAGAAATACAATCAGATGAGAGAAAAACCCTATTTACAATTATTTTGCCAAAATAGATTTTAAAGTAGAGATCTAGTGTAAGTTAAAATAAAAAAAACGACATTACAAATGAAAGAATGTATAGCTTAAAGCAAATCTATAGATAAAAAGTAGGAAAAGGAATAGAGTATAACTACAAAGCAGTCACATAAAAAGAGACACAAAAAACACAATCAAATAAACAAGCTAATGTGTAAGGATTAATATTTATACGCATTATAAAAAGTAAAGAAAGAATGAAGTAAATAAAATTGAAAGGGGGGATAGTATGGGACTTATAGATGGCATGTCAGTATTGGGTGTGATATTGATGGTTGCTGGATTTATATTAGTAGGAATTGAAATGGTTTTACCAGGATTTTCAATACCAGGAATTAGTGGCATTGTTTGTTTGATTATTAGTATCTTTATAAATGCAGGTACCATTCAAGAAGGTATTATATTGACCTTAATTGTCATTGCACTATTAGGGCTTATGCTTGGTATTATCTTATGGTTACTATCAAAAGGTAAAATTGCAAAACCTATCATATTAACAGAAGAGCAGAATAAGGAAAAAGGCTATATTAGCTCCAATGATTTAAAGTACTTACTAAATAAAAAAGGTGTAGCCTATACAGATTTAAGACCTTCAGGTGTAGGTGATTTTGATGGTATTAACTTTGATGTTATATCTAATGGAAGTTATATTTCAAAGGGAACACCAATCATTATTTATGAGGTGTCTGGTTCTAAGCTTATAGTTAAAGAAATTAAGAAATAGGGATGATGATATAAAAATATCTTTCGTTAGATAGAAAGGTTAATAAGTGTTCATGAAGTAAGTTAGCAAGTAGATGAATCTACTAGGCTAAAATAAATATTGAAAACAGAAAGAGGGGAAAGAAATATGAGTGGAAACTTTGGAATGATTGTTTTAGTGGGCGTTATTGCATTATTAATACTTGCATTCTTTATATTTGTTCCAGTTGGACTTTGGATTTCAGCATTAGCTGCCAATGTAAAAGTAGGAATTTTTGATTTAGTAGGGATGAAGTTAAGACGTGTTAGACCAGGGAAAATTGTAATGCCACATATCAAATCAACAAAAGCTGGTATTTTATTACAAGTTAATCAACTAGAAGCACACTACCTTGCAGGTGGTAATGTTGATAGAGTTGTAGATGCACTAATCGCAGCAGAAAGAGCTGGTATCGAATTAACTTTTGAAAAAGCAGCAGCGATTGACCTTGCAGGTCGTGATGTACTTGAAGCAGTAAAAATGAGTGTTAATCCTAAAGTAATTGAAACACCTAATGTATCAGCAGTAGCAAAAGATGGTATTGAACTTTTGGTTAAGGCAAGAGTAACAGTTAGAACAAATCTTGAAAGATTAGTTGGTGGTGCTGGTGAGGCAACAATCCTTGCTAGAGTTGGTGAAGGTATTGTAACAACAGTCGGTTCATCACTTAGTCATAAGGAAGTACTTGAAAATCCAGATGGTATTTCTAAAGTTGTTTTAGATAAAGGTTTAGATTCAGGTACAGCGTTTGAAATCTTATCTATCGATATTGCTGATGTGGATGTAGGAAGAAATATTGGTGCAGAACTTCAAACTGTTCAAGCTGAAGCAGATAAAAACATTGCGCAAGCAAAAGCAGAGGAAAGAAGAGCAATGGCTGTAGCCAAAGAACAAGAAATGAGGGCTTATGTAGTAGAAGCAGAAGCTGAAGTACCAAAAGCATTGGCAGCAGCACTTAGAGAAGGTCGCTTAGGTGTAATGGATTATTATGATATGCAAAATCTAAAAGCAGATACAGATATGAGAAACTCTCTTTCAGACAATGGGCAATTGCCATCATTAAATGAAAACAAGGCTAAAAAATAGCCTCAACTAAGAAATAGTTTAGGCTAAAAAATAGAATCCCAGAATCTAGAGAAAGAGTGGAGGGATGCACATGAATTCTACAAGTAATCACTTTTCGAATTTCAATAATACTGTTTTTATGATGGACCAGGAGTTAAAAAGAGCCATGGAAAATCAACAAAAGCGACTGGTAAAAACGAAGAAGGTAAAGGTAACAAAGAAAAAAGAAGTAGAAAATCAAACGCATGAAGAGCAAGATATAAAAAATAAAAACTCCAATGTAAAAAAGAAGGATCATGCCAAGGTCTATAATGCGGAGCAAGCAAGAAAAGAGCAGTTTGAGAAAGTTGAAGCACGTCGTAGCCAAGGAGACTTATCCAATGAAGAAAGTATTGGACGACTTCGTGAGGCAATGATTTTGGCTGAGATTGTAGGAAAGCCGAGATGTAGAGATAGACACGCTAGAAGAATGAGGAGGGACTAATGAGCATTAAAGTACTGTTAGTTGATGATGAACCAGGAATACGCCTTTTACTTAATAAAATCATTAGCAAAGCAGATGGCTTTGAAGTAGTAGGAGAATGTGACACCATGACTGAGGCAATGAAGCTATTTACCACCTATAAGCCTGATGTAGTCTTTTTGGATATAGAGATTAAGGGAACAAGTGGGTTGGAATGTGCAAAGATTATTTCAGATCTTAATCCAAAAACAAAGATAATCTTTGCCACAGCTCATGCAGAATATAGATCAGAGGCGTTTGAAGTATACGCCTTTGACTATCTAGTGAAGCCATTTAATGTGGAACGTGTCAATCAAACTCTAGAGAGAGTAAAGATGCTTAATCTAAAAGAAGAAAATCAGCAAGATGCATCAAGTGGTATGGATAAAATAGTTAAGTATGAAAAGGGTCTTGCCAAACTCCTTGTAAAAGGAAAAGAAAGCATGAGCTTTATTGATATCAAAGAGATTATTCTAGTACAAAGAGAAAACAGTAGTACAGTAATCTATACTAAACACAATGCTTTCACTACCTCAGCTAGCTTAGGGGATATAGAGGCAAAGCTAGACCCAGATCAATTTATCAGAAGTCATAAATCATATATTATCAATATTTCTCAAATTACTAAGATTGAACCATATGGAAGGTGGACTTATGTTGTAAAGTTTAAGGATACTGATAAAGATGCACTGATTACTGGAGAAAAATACGAAGAGATTAAGATGAGGTTTTCGTAAGTTTAACATATTATAATAAACTACTCCTAATAAAGATTAGTGAATGTATTTGGAGGATTACCCCCTATAAGTTAGAGTTTAAATCTAGCTTATAGGGGGTATTTATTTTGTGAGAGTCATTTTTTTAGTTAAATATAATGAGTAATAAACAAAAAGAATCATATTGAAAAAGAAAAAGATACAACTAAATTAAGTGAAAAAAGAAGGAAATATAGAAAAACAACCAATAAAATTAATTGAATATTGTTAAAATTATAATAAAT
>JAGAVZ010000229.1 GCA_017941635.1 Cellulosilyticum sp. | reverse complement strand
TTAATTCTCTGATGGTCATTGCATCACATGGTTTACATGCTACAGCAAGTTTCATGTCTCTTGCACCATCTAAGTATTTGGATACAAATTTAGCAATGTTTAAAGTACCACAGTGAATGGAACCTGCAGTTTTAATAACATCAGCAGGGTCAGTTACGAGAGTAGGTACACCATCGTAAAGGTCGTGACCTTCAGTTACAGCAACTACACCATCAACAATACCTTCTTCTAATAAGTATTTCATGATAGTAGTTACAACTCCACCGTACTCTCCTTTTTCTTTGATATCTTCAATAGCAGAGTATGCGTAATACATATCGTTAATTTTTGCGCTCATTTAAATCTACTCCCCAATTTATTTACCTACTTGTACGGTAGTAGTTGATATATCTTCAGCTTTTACTTCGGTATCAGTACCTTCTTTGTAAAGCTCGTTTTTAATTTCGACTTTTTCATCGAATTTTTCAACTTGAATAGCACAAGCTTTTAATTCAACCATTTTAGATTTAGGATCGAAAGAATCGGAATTAGTTAATACGTTAGCAGCACATTCTGCAAAGTGCATTGGAATGTTTACGATACCTTCTTTAATATCGTCAGTTACACGTGCAGGAATAGCAATTTCTCCTCTTCTGGAGAATGCTCTTACTACTTCGTTGTTTAAGATTCCTCTTGCTTCAGCATCTTTGGTGTTGATTTCGATAAATCCAGTTTTTACCTCATTGGATAAGGTTTCACATCTTCTGGTCATTGCTGCGTGGTAGTGGAACAATACTCTAGTAGTGGTTAATAATAATGGGTATTCTTCATCTACAGTTTCAACAGGTCCTTTGTGTTCTAATGCCTGGAAGACACCTAAACCATCAGGGTGTGCAAATTTGTCTTTGTGCATTAATGGTTGACATGGGTCGTCTTCGGAAGGACAAGGCCAGTGGAGTGCTTCAGGAGTGTCTAATCTTTCACGGTTCATACCTGCCATGATAGGAGCACATTCTCTGATTTCGTTGAAGATGTCTTCAGAAGTTTCGTAGTGGAATAATGGTCTTGGTACGCCCATTCTAACTGCGATTTCTTCCATAATCTTCCAATCTAACCATGCGCCTTCAGGTGGTTCTTGAGCTTTGTGTAAGCATTGAACTCTTCTTTCACCGCTTGTGAAGGTACCTTCTTGTTCACCCCAACCTGCTGCAGGTAATACAACGTCAGCACATTGAGCAGTATCAGTTAAGAAACATTCTTGGACAACTAACATTTCTAAGTTAGCGAGTGCTTCTTTGGTGTGAGCTACATCTGCATCAGAGAGAACTGGGTCTTCCCCGTGGATGTATAATACTTTTAAGTCACCAGCGTGAGCAGCGTTCATCATTTCTACTAAGGTTAAACCAGGAGTGGTTGGTAAGTTTACTTCGTAACCTTCTCCACTGTAGTAGTCGTTGAACCATGCGGTGGTTTCTGGGTCTTTAACTTTTCTGTAACCTACGTAATCGGAAGGTAATGCACCCATATCACAAGCACCTTGTACGTTGTTTTGTCCTCTTAATGGGTTTACACCAGTACCTTGTCTACCAATGTTACCAGTTAACATTGCGAGGTTTGCAGTGGACATTACGTTATCTGCACCGTGAGAGTGTTCGGTAATACCTAAGGAGTATACGATAGCTGCTTTGTCAGCAGATGCGTATTCTACAGCTAAGTGTTCGATTACTTCAGGTTTAATACCGGTAATTTCAGAAGCCATATCTAAAGTGTATTTTTGTACGGTTTCTTTCATTTCTTCGAAACCTTTGGTTCTGTTTGCAATAAACTCATCATCTTGCAAGTCTTTGTCGATGATGACTTTAATCATAGCGTTCATTAAAGCTACGTCAGTACCGGTTTCGAATTGTACATATTCGTCTGCGATTTTAGCAGTAGGAGTAAATCTTGGGTCCAATACAACTAATTTAGCACCATTTTGTTTTGCTTGAATCAGTTTACGTCCAAATAATGGGTGTGCTTCCATGTTGTTTGATCCAATACAAAAGATATAGTCAGCTTCTTTAATACTGTCGAATCCGTTGGTCATAGCACCGGAACCGAAAGTGTTAGCTAAACCTGCTACAGTAGGACCGTGACAGATACGTGCACAGTGGTCTACGTTTTGAGTACCACAAGCTACTCTTGCTAATTTTTGTGTAATGTAAATGTTTTCGTTAGGTGAACGAGCACATGCATAGAATCCAACTTTGTTTGGATCTTCATCAGATACTTCTTTGAGTTTGTTAGCAACAAGGTCTAATGCTTCATCCCAGGAAGCTTCTCTAAATTCACCGTTTTCTTTAATTAATGGAGAAGTTAATCTGTCTTCCCTATTAATAAATTGATATCCAAAGTTACCTTTTGGACATACTTTACCCTCGTTTACAGGGTGTCTTTTTAAAGGTTCTACACCAACAATTTTTCCGTCTTTTACAACGAAATTGAGTCCACAACCTGTACCACAGTAAGGACAAATTGTTGGAACATATTTTATCTCAACCATTTTATAATCTCCAAAATATTATATTTTTTTATAAAATATTAAAAAAAGAAGCTAATTGAATAGCTTCTCTGAATTTAAGTTTACTAGCTTAATCTTTAAGGTATGTGTACCAGTATATACATGCAACAAATACTGCTCCACCAATAATGTTACCAATAGTTACTGGAATTAAGTTGTTAACGATGATAGTACCCCAATTTACACCTTCAGCACCTAAGAACATACCTAATGGAATGAAGAACATGTTTGCAACACTGTGCTCAAATCCAATGGTAACGAAAGCCATAATTGGGAACCAAATACCAACGATTTTACCGATGATATCATCAGATGCGTTAGCTAACCATACAGCTAAACATACTAACCAGTTACAACCAATAGCTTTAATCATCGCTACAGTAAACGGCATAGTTACTTTACCTTCAGCTACAGCAATAGCTTTGGCAGAAATCGCATAAGCTGGTGCGCTTGGATCTACAGGAGTAATTCCTCCCATAAATGCGAGGACGTATGCTACAAATAAAGCACCTACAAAGTTGAAAATCCAACTGAGTACCCAATTTTTAGCAAGACCGCCAACAGATGCGGAACCGTCTAAAACACCGAGAGTCATAAACATTACGTTTCCGGTGAATAATTCAGATCCTGCAAGGACTACAATAATCAATCCTACAGGGAAC
This sequence comes from Cellulosilyticum sp., assembly GCA_017941635.1. Taxonomy (GTDB): domain Bacteria; phylum Bacillota; class Clostridia; order Lachnospirales; family Cellulosilyticaceae; genus Cellulosilyticum. Next base: position 468 of record JAGAVZ010000229.1, on the reverse strand, counting down.
ACTGCACCAAATACGAATTTTTCTAAACCCATAGGTGCGCCTGCTTTTAACATACCTGCACTAGCTACAATAGCTAATAAACCACCAAATGCAATATAAGCTCCTGCTAAGAAGGAGAGTAATATTACATTATCGATTTTTGCAGAGTTTTTTGCGCCAGCAGTTGCAGAAATAGCTTTTGCAGTTTCTACTGGACTTTTAAAAGATGAACTCATTATATCAACCTCTTATTCCCTTTTTTATAAATTTTATAATACTAGTGAATTCACTATTTAGAATGTTCAAAGTATTATGATTAGTATATCTAATTTTCATATATAAAAAGGATTTCTTATTATGCCGTAAAAGAAATATTTAAATACTACAATTTAAAATAAATAATCATAATGATAAATCATGATAGATAATGTTAATATCGTGAAATATTTCTTTTTTTAACCAAATAATTATTAATAAATCCCTATTTTT
>JAGAVZ010000228.1 GCA_017941635.1 Cellulosilyticum sp. | reverse complement strand
TTTGGGAAACATTTAAAGAGAGCATAGTCAACACCTTTCTGAAGTAGTGGTATACTTAGGATTGTTGAAAATGCTCTTATTTTATGCCTGGAAATATTTTAAGAATAGTTTCATGACCCCAACATTTATTGTAGAGCCTTTATATTTTCTACATTTGAGTATATAGTTGAGCATTAGAGCAATATCAAATTTATCATTAAAAATAATGAATAAATTACAATTAAATAATAATACTAACAATTATTATGGATAAAGGAAATTAAAAATTATACTATAGTTAAAGAAAATGAACTATATAATAGACTAGAAGGGAAATATGAGATGAATGTATTAAAGAGGGTTAGCATTAAAACTAAAATTATTGTACCACTTCTTATCATTTCAGTAGTATCACTTGTACTATGCTGGGTTAGCGGGAATAGTGTTAATAAAATATTAATTTATTAGCATTAAATGCTTCTATTGAAGCGGCAAGAGCTGGTGAAGCTGGAAAAGGTTTTGCAGTGGTAGTGGATGAAATTAGAGTATTAGCGGATTCAAGTAAAGAAACAGCAAATAGTATTCAAGGAATTAATGCGACTATCACAGGTTCTGTTAAAGAGTTAATTACTCAAGCACAAGCAATCATTAATTATATTGAGCATACTATTATGCCAGACTATGATGGCTTTGTAGAAGCAGGTAGAAAGTATAATAGTGATGCTGCAATAGTTAAAGAAACTGTAGATAACTTTAATTCTATGTCAGCAAATCTACGACAATTAGTTAGAGAAATTATTGAAGCGATTGAAGGAATTAATAGAGCAGTAGAAGAGAGTGCAACAGGAGTAACAAATACAGCTCATAATACAAGTTCATTAGTTGAAAATATGAGTAAGGTTAAAGAGGAAATGATGGCTAGCCAAAAAATTGCAGAATCATTAAAGAATGAAGCTGCTAAATTTAAAACAGTTTAAATGCTAGTTTTGAATTACTTAAAGGAAAAGCTTTATAAAAAGGACAAGTTTTGTCTAAAAATAACTTGCAATTATAATTAATTTAGTGTATTTTAATAATATATTCTGTACGACTGGCGGATAAGTGGGAGCACCCACAGGGAGTACAGACCAATGAGCGGATTTTACTCATTTTGAAAATGCCGACCGCCTGGGCGACCATTATTTAGGTTGCTCAGGTGGTCTTTTTGTTTGTCTAAAAAAAGTAGATAGATGAAATAATATCCCCCAGGCTGAGCAATGACGATTAAAAATAGCTTTATAAAGGAGAATGAGTAGCATGATATCATTAGAACAAGAATTATTAAATAACCCATATCCAGGTAGAGGAATCGTTATTGGTAGATCAGAAGATGGCAAAAAAGCTGTAACAGCATATTTCATTATGGGTAGAAGTGAAAATAGTAGAAATCGTGTATTTGTAGAAGATGGTGAAGGTATTCGTACAGAAGCACATGATCCTTCTAAATTAGTAGATCCAAGTTTAATTATTTATGCTCCAGTCCGTGTACTCGGAAATAGAACAATTGTAACGAATGGAGACCAAACAGATACTATTTACGAATTAATGGATAAAGAATTTACTTTTGAAGCAGCACTTAAAACAAGAGAGTTTGAGCCAGATGGTCCTAACTACACACCAAGAATCTCAGGAATTATGCATATTGAAAATGGTAAGTATGACTATGCAATGTCTATTTTAAAAAGTAATAATGGAGACCCATCATGCTGTAATCGCTACACATTTACATATGATAATGCAAAGGCTGGAGAAGGCCGATTTATTCATACATACAAATGTAATGAAAATCCATTACCAAGTTTCGAAGGTGAACCAAAAGTAGTTGCTATTCCAAATGATATTGATGGATTTACAGATATGCTTTGGAGAAGTTTAAATGAAGAAAATAAAGTTTCTTTATTTGTAAGATATATTGATATTGAAACAGGAAAATATGAAACACACATTATTAATAAAAATAAATAGCATGTTAAAAAAATATTATTAAGTAAGCAGAGTATCAAAGCGGATAAATAGATGAGCGGATAGAAGTGCAGGTTAAATAAGAAGAAGAGTGGATTAAAGTAAAAGACAGTGTTTTAGATATAAAGTAAAGAAGAGTAAATTAGTATAAAAGACAATATTTTAAAGATGGAACGGATTAGAGTAAAAGAAATTACTAAGCTATATATGAAAATCAGTAGAATTTTAAATTAATGGAGGGATAGAAAATGAAAGAATTAGAATTAAAATATGGATGTAACCCAAATCAAAAACCATCAAGAATTTTTATGAATGAAGGCGAACTTCCTATTGAAGTATTAAATGGAAAACCAGGATATATTAACTTCTTAGATGCCTTCAATGGATGGCAATTAGTAAAAGAATTAAAAGAAGCAACAGGACTTCCAGCAGCAACATCTTTTAAACACGTTTCACCAGCTGGTGCTGCAGTTGGTTTACCACTTAGCGATGTAGAAAGAAAAATTAACTGGGTAGATGATTTAGGAGAACTTACTCCACTTGCAAATGCTTATGCAAGAGCAAGAGGTGCAGACAGAATGTCTTCATTTGGTGATTTCATTGCTTTATCAGATGTATGTGATGTATGTACAGCAAAGATTATTCAAAGAGAAGTATCTGATGGAATCATCGCTCCAGGTTATGAACCAGAAGCATTAGAAATTTTAAAAAGCAAAAAAAGAGGAACATACAATATCATTCAAATTGATCCAAACTATGTTCCAGCTCCAATTGAGCATAAAGAAGTATTTGGTATTACTTTTGAACAAGGACGTAATGAATTAGATATTAATAAAGAGTTTATCAGCAATATCGTAACTGAAAATAAAGAGATTCCAGAGTCAGCTCAAATTGACCTTATCATTGCTTTAATCACATTAAAATATACACAATCTAACTCAGTATGTTTCGCAAAAGGCGGTCAGGCAATTGGTATTGGTGCAGGTCAACAATCAAGAATTCACTGTACACGTCTTGCAGGACAAAAAGCAGATAACTGGTTCCTTCGTCAGGCACCACAAGTATTAAATCTTCCATTTAAAGAAGATATCAAACGTCCAGACCGTGACAATGCTATTGACCTTTATATCGGTGAAGAATATATGGATGTACTTGCAGATGGCGAATGGGAAAAAGTTTTTACAGAGAAACCAGCTGTATTTACAAAAGAAGAGAAAAGAGCATGGCTTGATAATATGCAAGATGTGGCTCTTGGTTCAGATGCTTTCTTCCCATTTATTGATAATATTGAAAGAGCATATAAGAGTGGGGTTAAATACATTGCAGAACCAGGTGGTTCTAGAAATGACCAGCCAGTAATCGACACATGTAATAAACACAATATGGCAATGTGCTTCACAGGTATTCGTTTATTCCACCACTAAGATATAAGAATGTTCCTTTATTAAAGAGTCATTACAAATGCTGTATACATGAGATGAAAATGAATGTAGAGAAACAAATAGAAAGTAGCAGATATGAAGTAATAGATACAAGTAAATAGATTGATGTAAAGAGTATTATAAGTAGAAAATGAGACTTCCAGTACAGTAAAAATAGGTACTAGAAGTATATACTGCTTATAATACTCTTTTTGTATGACAAATTTGTTATTAACCTAAAAATGGGTATACTTAACATTGAGAGATGAGTTAATACAACAATGATGTTTTGATATAGTGCATGGTTAGAGATAAAAATGAATATTAAAAGGCATATATTAAGTAGTTTAGGTGATATAAGCATAGTCTATTGTGATATTTTCATAATAGCATATAGATTATAAGAGACTTATTAGGAGATATTGATTGTTTATTGAATTTGTTTTTTAGAAAAATTAGAAATATTATATTGACATTTAAGTTTCGTAAGGATAATATATGATTATAATAATTCTGAAAAGATAAGCATATTGGAATCGATATCGCATAAATATAAAAGGTAGGTAGAAAGGATATCGCTTTTTATTTAATGCTTTTTGGTAACGATTCCAATAATGTTTTAAAGGATTATAGATAGAAAATCTGGGAGGTGACAGGATGAATAGAGCAAGTGGTATATTAATGCACATTACTTCATTACCACAAGAAGAGGGGATTGGTACATTTGGAAGTAAAGCGTATGAGTTTGCTGATTTTTTAAAGGCATCTGATCAAACATATTGGCAGATACTGCCTCTAGGACCAGTTGGATATGGAAATTCACCATATCAAGCATTTTCAGCTTTTGCTGGAAACCCATATATGATAGATTTACAAAAGTTAGTAGATGATGGATTGTTGTCAAAAGAAGAAGATATTATTTTGGACAAAATCGGTACCGATTCCGGCAAAGTAGGCTTTGATACGATTACACCATTAAAACTCAACTTATTACATAAAGCATATGAAGCGAGTAAAAAAGACAAAAACATAAAAGAAGAAATTGAAGTATTTAAGGAAGAAAACGCAAATTGGCTTGCAGACTATAGTTTATTTATGGCCATTAAAGATGAGTTTAATCAAGTGAGTTGGCAACTATGGGATAAACCAATTAAATGTAGGGAACAGGCAGCATTAGATGAATATAAAGTAAAACTTGAAGATGAAGTTGAGTTTTGGAATTTTGTGCAATACGAATTTTCAAAGCAATGGCATGAGCTAAAGGCATATGTTAATAGCTTAGGAATTAAGATTATTGGAGATATCCCAATCTATGTATCAGCAGATAGTAGTGATACATGGGCTCAGCCAGAGCTCTTTAAATTAGATGAAGACTGTCAACCGATTACAGTAGCAGGTTGTCCGCCAGATGCTTTTACAGAAGATGGGCAATTATGGGGAAATCCAATTTATGATTGGGATTATATAGACGCTACAAACTATAAATGGTGGATAGAGCGTATGAAACAAAACGCTAAATTATACGACATGATTCGTATTGACCATTTTAGAGGATTTGAATCCTTCTGGGAAGTACCATTTGGAGAAGAAACAGCAAAAAATGGCAAGTGGACAAAAGGACCAGGATTTAAACTATTTAAAGCAATTAATAAGGAATTAGGAAATATAGCGATCATTGCAGAAGACTTAGGCTTCATTACAGATGAAGTAATAGAACTAAGAGATAAAACAGGTTATCCAGGTATGAAAATTTTAGAATTTGCTTTTGATCCAAAGGGTGAAAGTGAGCACTTACCTCATAATTGTAACAAGGATTCCGTTGCTTATTTAGGAACGCATGATAATGAAACAATTGTAGGTTGGATGGAGAGTCCTGTAAATAAAAAAGCATTTGCATTTGCTAAAAGATATTTACGACTTACTAAAAAAGAAGGCTATGCATGGGGCTTTATTAGAGGTCTATGGTCCACACCTTCAAATCTTGCAGTAGCACAGATGCAAGATATATTAGAGCTAGATAATAGCGCTAGAATGAATATCCCGTCAACAGTAGGTGATAACTGGAATTGGAAAATGAAAAAAGATGCCCTCACAGGGGATATCGTAAAGAAATTAAAAAGATTAACTAAAACTTATGGAAGAAAGGTTGATAAGGATGCAAAAAGAAGCGTTAAAAAATAACATTGAAAAATACTGTATGGTGAAATACGGAAAATGCCTTAGTGAAGCAGAAAACTATGAGCTTTTTAATGCAGTTTCATTAGCACTTTTAGAAGAAATTGTACCAGATTGGAACAAGACAACTAAACTTTATAATACAGGTAAGAGAGCATACTATATTTCAGCTGAGTATTTAATGGGACGTGCATTAGGTAATAACCTCATTTGTATGAATACATATAATGAAGTAAAAGAGGTTCTTAGTGAACTTAATATTGACCTTAATGTTATTGAAGAAATTGAAGAAGATGCTGGTCTTGGTAATGGTGGTCTTGGAAGACTTGCTGCTTGCTTTATGGAATCAGGGGCAGCAATGCACTTACCACTTGTAGGTTATGGCCTTCGTTATCAAAATGGTTTATTCAACCAAAAAATCGTAGAAGGTAAACAAGTAGAGGAAGTAGATACATGGTTAAAATATGGTGATCCATGGAGCATTCGTAAAGATAGTGAAGCTGTAATGGTAGACTTTGAAGATTATAGCGTAAAAGCTGTACCATATGATGTACCTATTATTGGTTATGATTCAAGAAATATTAATACTCTTAGATTATGGCAAGCAGAAGCATTAGTTCCATTTGACTTTGAACTTTTCTGTGAACAAGAGTACAGTGATGCATTAAAATGCAAAAACGAAGCAGAAAACATTACAAGAGTCCTTTATCCAGCAGATTCTAAAGAAGCAGGAAAGCTTCTTAGACTTCGCCAACAATACTTTATGGTAAGTGCAACACTTAAAGATATTGTTAGACAATTTAAGAAAGATGGTCATACAGATTTTAGTGAGTTTGGCAAACTTCATGCAGTTCAATTAAATGATACACATCCAACACTTGCGATTCCAGAACTCATTAGAATTTTAGTGGATGAAGAAGATGTAGCATTTAAAGATGCAATGGCTATTGCAGTAGAAACATTTGCATATACAAATCACACCATCTTAGCTGAAGCTTTAGAAAAATGGGATATAAAACTGATTAAGAAAGTTTCTCCACGTATCTACAATATCATTGAAGTCATTGATAATAGATTTGTGGCAGAGCTTAAAGAAAAAGGCTATAGTAAAAAAGCGATTGATGAATTCAAAATCATCAACTATGGCCAAGTAAGAATGGCAAATCTTGCAATTCATATGGGACATGCAGTAAATGGTGTAGCTGCACTTCATACAGATATCTTAAAAAATACAGAGCTTCACAACTGGTATGAATTATATCCAGAGAAGTTCCAAAACAAAACAAAT
>JAGAVZ010000227.1 GCA_017941635.1 Cellulosilyticum sp. | reverse complement strand
CGTGAGGGAACTAGCAAGTCATGTAATGTGTGCAGATGGTGTAATTATAAAAACACCTGTTGGATAGTGTGAGGTAAGTGTATGAAGATTAGAAGAAGACAAACAACAGAAAGACGGGAGAAGTTAGACCCTATGAAAGTCCTTTTAGAGAATAAGGACAAAGCATTAAACATAGAATCTGAGTTAGAGAATCAAGGGCTTATATTCTTTGACCCTGGCAATAAATTGAATATTAATGAAGATTATCTTACTCTTCCCGCCGAGATTACAGAAGTTTCGACTAGAGATTTGGGTGAATTGCTCAACGCCTTTACTCAGCAGAAAGTCTACATGAGGACTTTGTTATGTCATGCAGAACTATTGTGTGAACAGGCGAGAAGAAACTTTACCTATGTTTCAAGTCCTATATATTCGGCGCTCGCAAGGACTAAGCTATCAGAGAAAGCGAAAGACAGGGAAGTAGCTTCTAATGAAACAGTAAAGCCTTACTATGAGGAGTTATGCTCATATCAGAAGAAGTGTCGGATGATAGAATACAATATCTCCAACATAGAGGATATTATCTTTATGATTTCAAGAGAAGTATCACGTAGGAGTAGTGATTTTGATAATGAGAATAGAAACTACAATGTAAACAGGTGATGGATTCCCCTGCATTTGCAAAAATATGACAAATCATATATACTTGTTTCATACAAAATGAATAAAACAAACGAGGTATAAATCAATGAGTGAAAATAGTAGCAGTAATGGTAATGTAAACCACCCAAAGCACTATAGTGGGTCAAGTTCTTTGGAGTGTATAGATGTAATGATTCTTCTTTTCGGGGCAAAAGCAGTTTGTTATTTCTGTTTGTGCAATGCATTCAAATATCTGTGGAGACACAGGTTTAAGAATGGCAAAGAAGATGTAGAGAAAGCACTCACGTATCTTAGGATGCTTCATACATACAAAGTTAGTGAGGATATCAATGATGAATGTATTGAAGCATACAGTGGTAAGCTTTTATCCTTGGCAAAAGACGCCGAGGAAGAGTATACTGATAATAAATAAGGCTATCGCACTTGCCATCTTTAGCCTTGTTTATAGTCCGTAGGTACATCCCACTATCTACGGAAAAATAAGATAGTTAAACAATTTATTTGTTTTAACATATACGCTATTTGGATAATGTCTTCAATCTGAGTAGCAAACTCCTTTTCATATTGGGGCGTAGGTAATCCACTACGCCCTTTTTATTGTTTCTTTTTTGAGAGTGGTGTATACTCAAATTATCACTTGTAGAATTATATAGGAGTATTAATTATGGTGTTCAAAAAAGCAGAAGTAAAAGATGAATCAAAAAAGGAACTGTATTCTAAGCGCGGGAAAAGAGCGAAGAGAAAGGGAGCAAGCTATGAAAGACTTATAGCTGACCTCTTTCAAAAAGCATTCGGGGTGGAATTGAAGAGAACCCCGCAGAGCGGAGGTTTCGCTAAGAAAAGTACTTTAGCTGATGATTACAGGGGTGACATTACTATTGTCAATGACAGGCTGAAAATGAAACTCCATATCGAGTGCAAGAATCACAAGACTTGGAATCTTAAAAAGTGGCTCATACAGGCAAATTCAGATTGCCCCAAAGGTAGAACTCCAATCGTGGTATTTCATGAGTTTAACACTTCAAGAGATTATGTGACTCTGAGCCTTGAGGATTTTCTTAAGCTAGTACCAAAAGACAAAGTATTTGAAAAGAGGAACTTTAACAATGATTAACTTTTTTATGGGTGTTTTATTTGTAGTATGTATTGTCGTTATTCTTCTTGAGGTTTTTCCTATTGTTCATGTAGATGGTATAAGTATGTTTCCAACATACAATGATGATGATTTACTTATATCTTATCGACTATGCAAAAAACGTGATATTAAGGTAGGAGATGTTGTAGTAGCAGAGAGACCCGATGTAAAGAAGAGGTACGTGATTAAGCGTGTAAGTCTCATAGGTGAAGACCCTGTGACAAAGAAAAGAACTTTCTACTTACTAGGAGATAACAGCAATAACAGTTTAGACAGCAGACATTTTGGCGGTGTTTCTGAAAAGCTGATTGTTTCAAAAATCATTTACCCATACAGAATGAAAGAGGAATTGCCGTATGAATGAAGAATTAAAAGTATTAAGAATCTCGGGTAAGTCTCCCACCAAAGAAACTGCGGGAAGTATCGTGAAGACTTATGATAGTGGATTTAAGAATATTGAGTTGAGAGCAATAGGAGCATCTAGCGTAAGTCAGATGGCAAAGTCCATTGCTACTGCTTCAAGTATTTTTGCAAGTAAGGGTTTATCTCTAACTACAAGACTTGGTTATGATAAAGTCGCTTTAGACGGTGACAAAACAGTTATCATAGCAAGACTCATTATTCAGTAAGGAAGGAGCAAAGATGATAACACTTACTAGAGAGTTTTCTTTTTGTTCGGCGCATAAATTACCCTATTACGAGGGAAAGTGCCATAACCTACATGGTCACAACTACAGACTTCAAGTGACAGTTAAAGGGGATTTAATAAAAGACCCTAAGAACCCTAAATTTGGAATGATAATTGATTTCCATGATTTAGACAGTTTAGTTAAGGAGTATATCATTGAGGAGTATGACCATAAATATCTTAATGATTTTCTTCCTAACCCTACCGCAGAAATGATGGTTGAAGCAATGGCGAAAGAGATAAAACTACATCTTCCCCTTGGAGTGCATCTGCACAGTATGAAGCTGTGGGAAACAGATGATAGCTTTGTAGAGTATTTAAACGAGTATTAAAAGAGGTATCAAATGTTGTATTTAGATGATATTTTCTGTTCAATACAGGGAGAATCCTCATTGTCGGGATTGCCTACTGTATTTATCCGCCTGTTCGGTTGTCCTGTTGGTTGTGTGTATTGCGACCAACCTCAAAACAAAAATTCGCGGAAGAAGATTTCAATAGCAAATATCGTTAGTGAGGTACAGAAGAATTACAGATGGTGTAAGAGAGTATGCATAACAGGTGGAGAGCCTTTGATTTATGAAGATACACTCCCGCTTGTGTATGAATTACAATCCTATGGGTATCAAGTATCAATAGAGACTTCGGGGTGCATTCCTATTCAAAAGGATGATTACCGCAGAAGTTTTATCTATGTGATGGATGTTAAGACTCCCTCTTCGGGAGTAGTTGAAAAGAACATCTATGAAAACCTCATCAAGCTACATACAAGAGATGAGGTTAAATATGTCATAAAAGACCGTAAAGATTATGATTTCATGAAGGGCATAATGAAGCGTTACCCTACACAGGCAAAGATACTTGTAAGCCCCATGTTTAATATGTATAACAAAATGCTTATCGGAAATGACCTAGTGAATTGGCTGTTAGAAGATAGGCTTCCAAATATAAGAGTCCAAGTTCAGCTCCATAAGATTTTGGGGGTGAAGTAATGTCAGAGAAGTACATTGTAAGAAAAATAGGAAAGCCCGCTTGTTATGAACAACTAGCAGAAGAGTGTTTGGAGTTAGCAAAAGAAGCACTCAAAATGGCTAGAGTAATGCGGAAAGAAAATCCTACACCTAGAACTCTTGATGAGACTTGGGATAAGGTGATAGAGGAATATGCCGATGTAGTAAACTGCATAGTGACCTTGGATATTCCCCTTGATGAGAAAAGCATGGAGCGCAAGATGAAAAGGTGGATAAAGAGAATAAAAGAGAAAGAGGAGGAGAGCATCAAAGAATGAAATTATTTAACAATTTTGATAGTGCATCTTTTATGGGTGGCGGTATATTCGTGTTAGTAATTGCAATATTAATTCTTACTTTATGCGGAGTAAGATGACTTTTAAAATTACTTTTGGAGAACATCAAGAAATGAATATACTTTTTAGGCGTGAAAAGTTTAATTCATCTGTAAATTTGTTTGTAAAAAGGACGCTACAGAGAATGAAGAAGGGAGATTAGTATGTTATCCATTAATGCACATGCAGAGGGTTGGGTAACAATCAATGGCACACATGTTTATATAGGTCAGAGTGGAAAAGTAACACAAGGACCCGCTCACATGCAAGGAAAGACAGTTAAAGAACTTTCTGCACCTAAGAAGTCAACTTCAAGCGGTACAAAGAAGAGCACTTCAACAAAGAGTACAGCTAAGAATGGTTCTAAGGAAAGTGAGAATCGTGAAAAAAAGAACGCCTTTGAAAATATTAGAAGGGCGAATGAGGAAAATCCTTCAAGACTTAGAGGTCGTAGACCAAATACTTCAAATAATGAAACAGCAAAGAAAGAGTCCTCAAGGACAGCTTCTAAGGGTTCTACAAAGACTACAGAAAAAAAAGAACACAACCGGAGATAATTTCTTTGATAAAAAGGAATTGAAATCTAAGGATAGAGAAATTGAACGCACAGTTGTAGACTTAAAGCGGGATGGGATAACTAATGTTAAACAGATTGATTCTGTGGACATGGAAGTGCTGACAGGCGTTGTAAGAAATTTTGATGGTAAGTTTTATGACATTAAAACCAATAAAGTCGTTTCTGAGGATCAAGCTTTGGCTAGAAGAAAATATGTTACTGAAAAGTTACAGTCTTCTCTTGATAAAAAACTTCCTAATGAAGTTACATTGGTGGGTGAGAATGGAAGAACTATGAAATTTACCCCTATGACTAAAGCTGAAAGAGCCGCGATTGAAAGGGATTTTGCGGAGCGGCGTAAACAACGCGAGGCTTCTGCAAAGACCACAGAGAGATATAAGATTGACGGAGCCGATGTAACTAGAAAGACTTTTGATGATGGTTCTTCTACATCAGTTATTCGTGTAACACCTACTAAACAGGCGAAATCCACACCAATTACTGATACTCTTTCTAAGTCCTCGGCTTCAACCACAAAGAAAACTACAACAACAAAATCAAAAGAAGCTACAGGACCATATAACGAGTTCAATATTCCACAGGTTGGTGGTGCATCAAAGAGTGTTATGAGAAAGACAGCAACTTATATGAATAAAGGAATGGATTTTGAATCAGCTTTTAATAAAGCATTGCAAAGTGCAGGATACGGAATAGGTACAAGAAGAGGCGGTTTTATGTAAGAAACCATAAATAAGACACCCGTAGTGGGTGTTTTATTTATTTTATAGAGTATAGTAGAATGCTATAAAAGAATTAATGGAGGTATTTAATCAATGGAAAAAATCGTAGTATTAAACAGTGGTGGCTTTGATAGTATTGTACTTCTACATTACTACTATTATATTCTTGGCGAAAAAAATCTTATATCTCTCCATTTCACGCACGGAGAGAAGAATGAGAGAGAGCAATTAGAGTGTGCGGAAAAAGTGTGTGATAAGCTGAATATACCTAGTAAGGTGATACACCTACCATCCTTTGATTGGACTAAGGGGAATTTCTATAATGAGAAGTTCATAGATGCTAAAAGTTCATACCTTGAATACAGGAATTTAGTGTTCTTAGCCTATGGAATAAGTTTTGCGCAAGCAATAGAAGCAAGTACTGTAGGGTTAGCTATTTTAGGCGGTCAAGAGTCCTATATTGATTGTTCACCAAATTTTCTGTATAATGTCGAAAATATATCTATGATGGCAAACATCAAAATAGATACACCTTTTAGTTGCCGAAGTAAAGAAAGTTTAGGGCATATTGTGAAGTATCTTAAAATAAAGAGGGATGAGTTCTTTTCTTGCGACCATCCTATAAATAATAAACCTTGCGGAGAATGTGATGATTGCAAGAATATTGAGAAAATTTATCGCAATATATAGTGCATCTAGGTTGAATTATCTACTCTCTATGGTAGAATAGTATTAGGTTAAATAATTGGATTTGCAGAATGGTGTTTTGTAATATTCCCCTCTGCACTATGAACTTTAGCCAAATATTATATTATTATGGAGGAAAAAGATATGCTGTTTATCAATGCACAGGCATCATCCACAGGTGGTAGAGTTTCTACTAACAGACAGGGTGCAGAGAGAACTTCTCAGGCTGCTTATGACAACGTGCTTCGTAATACTGGCTCTCGTAGACAGGCTTACAATACAGCTCGTAGAGTAAGAGCTATGGCTAGACGTGGACAGAATGTAACAATTCAGCGTAACGTCTAAATGAATTTTCTTATCCGGTTTGAGAGAAAGCGGTCATTTGACCGCTTTTTTCTTTTGCTTTATAATAGTTACTATCTTAGTAGAAAGGAGAGACGAAGCTATGACAAGATACTATGGCGCAGAGGGTGAGAGAGTACTTATTCAGAACCTTAAGCGTGCGGGTAAGAGTGATGAAGATATTAACAAGGCAGTACTTAACTTCCGTAGCATTGAAAATGCAAGTGTAGTTGATACTTCAACACTCAACAAGTGATTGATTCTCTTAGGCAGACCTAGTAGATTAACTCTACTAGGTCTTTTTATGTTATAATCCCCTTAACTGAAAAATTCTATGGAGGTATTAATCATGAATAAAAAGACAAAGATTAGTGAGATTAAAAAACACTTAGAAGCTATAAGTGATATTTTGGGAATAGAAGAGACAGAAAGTAACAAGGACACCCCTAGCAGAATAGCAAGAATGTGGGTGAATGAACTCTTTGAGAACCACAATAGAGATAGGGAAGAACTTGATAAAGTTGTGACCCTTTTTGAGAATAATTATGATGACTATTCAGAGGAATTTGTCATTATGAAAGACATAAAATTTAACTCTATGTGTGAGCATCATTGGATGCCATTTTTCGGCACCGTCAATGTAGGGTATATCCCCGATAAGACTATCATAGGGCTTTCAAAAATCCCTAGAGTTGTGCGCTTTTTCAGCAGAAAACCCCAGTTACAGGAAAACCTTACCAAAGAGATAGGTGAATATCTTGTTGAGACTCTACACCCGAAGGCTCTTTTTGTGACAGTAGAAGCTACTCACACCTGTGTTATGTGTAGGGGCGCAGAAAGTGAGTGTACTACCAAAACAAAATTCTGTTTCGGCGGGAATGAGAGTTACAAAGAGTTTCTAGCTTTATGTAAGGGGTGATTGTGATGCCTAAGTTCAAACTGAATAAAATTTCTGAAGGGAAGAAGCTGAAACTCCAAAAAGAGGTAAAAGAAGAAAAGAAGTACTCAAACATCCGAGAAGTCATGGACTATACAAAAGACTTCACAATATTCTTTTCGGGAGTAGAAAGTAAAGCTTATTTTGATGGATGTTACAATATGAATGTAAGAGACTTTCTTATGTCATATCAGTACTTACAGGGGTCAGACCTTAAAACTAGATTGAAGGGCTTAGATGTTAAGCTGTTTATTGATTCGGGTGCTTTTACATATCAGATGGATGCAAGTTTCCGAGATAAAACACCCGAGTTTTGGGAATCTCAGATTAAAAGATATTTAAGTTGGGCTGAAAAGAACAGAGACTATATCTTTGCCATAGCGAACCTTGATATTGAGAACATTGTCGGTGGAGAATTAGTTAAAAAGTGGAATGAACAATACTTCGAGCCATTCATGCTCAGAACAGGAATCCCTATCTGTTTCATTTGGCACCCCGAAAATACTATTCTTTCATGGGAGCAGTATTGTCAGAGATACCCTTACGTGGGTCTTACTACAGTATTGGGAAGTTCGGGATTTAATGAAATGTCTGATATGTTAAAAATTGCCGAGAAGTACAGAACTTTAGTACACGGAATGGGTATGACACAGACTTCCATTCTTCCAAAACTCCCATTTTATACCGTCGATTCTACTTCATGGAAAGCGGGATCCAGATACGGGCAGATTGCTATATGGAACGGAATTAAAGTTCAGCTTAAAGGGAAAGAAGATTTTCAGACTAAGGTGTTCCCTGTAATAGACAGCTACAGAGACATTCACCCGCCACTTGATAAGGATAAAATCGCAAACTATGATGAACCCGAAGTACTTAGGTGTAATGTTTATGCTTATTTAAAAGCGGAAGAATACATAAGAGAAAGACTTAAGCCTCTGACATATTGGAAGAAGCAAGAAGCCAAAGTGAGGAAGTCCGTTGATGATGTAAATTTTCCTGTAGTAGAGTGGTTTAACAATCCCGAAGCACAAGAAGCTGAGTGGGAGAAGTACGCTGATGAATTTAATATCAGCAAGGAAAATAAGAATCAAGCCTTGGATTTGATTGCTGATATGACAATCTTTATGAATTGGGATAATCCCGAATATGAAGATTATAAGAATACGGTTTATACAAGTGCAGTCCTTAAAGAATTGCATGATATATTTATCAATAAGATGGTAGAAAATGATGAGGACAGAGTTAATGACCTTATTAATTTCTACAGAGACAATCTTCTCGGGAATAATACTACACTCCTTTATTTAGGCACGAATTTTGACCGCACAATAAAGGAAAGAGACGATTACCTAGAAGATGACGAGTATGACTATGTGGACGCCTCTGAGAGCGAAATAGAGCAAATAAAAGCTAAATTTCTGCCGACTAATTCAGAAGCACCCGAGATAGACAGCTTGGATGATGAAATATTTGAGCAAGAGGGAATAATTCCTGTAAGAGATGATAGCGGAAGATTCCTTAAAGGACAGCACAAAGTATTGAAGCCTAAGTTGGTGTACTCTAAGAAGTTCCCTAAACTCGCCTGTGATACCTGTTATATGGCGCAGAAATGCCCGCAGTATAAACAAGGGTATGCCTGTGCATATAACAAGATATTTGACAAGTTCAATACAAGGAATATGTCAGATATTATACAGGCAATGCAAGGTATCGTAGACTTCTCCATGAGCCGAGTACAGAGAGCAATGATGGCAGAAATCCTTGCGGGAGGAATCCCTGATGCCAATACTTCTGCACTTATGGACCAATCCATGAGATACCTAAATCAGCTTAAGCAGATGTATGAATATGGAAGCGCCGAAGTATTGAGACAGACCAAAACTGTTAAAGCAGATGGCACTCAAGAGATGACTACTCAGATAACCAATCCTACAGAGGGTGGAATACTCTCAAAGATTTTCGGAATATGAGTAATTCAAACTGATTTAGAGTATAGAAGAGCGTGGAACGCTTCCTTATACCTTTAGGTATAAGGTAATATATAATATAATATTTAATATATATATAATATAAAATATATTAAGTGTTAGGTACCTAAGCGCCGATTTTTCGGGCTTTTGACAAATCCCTTGCAATCGTTTATGCTTTACTAGCAATAGTTAAAAGACAAACGAAAGCAAGGGATTTTTGTTATGCAGATACGAAAGTGTTTTACAGAAAAGGGTTATGAAATTGATGAAAGCCCAATAAGGAAAGATGACAGGGAGTTTAAAATAGAGATTAAGCAATCATTAATCAATGATGGAAACCTTAACTCTAATGTCATTTTAAATCTTTTTCCGGCGATTAATACTAAGTTGATTCAATGCGCAGGAAGATATTGTGAGAGCTATGCAGGAGATATTCTCTATGATTTTGATAGCATAAAAGATTGGGTGCATGAAAAAGTACTCAGAAAAAGGGCGCATTCAAAGAGAATGTTTTATTTCGGATTCAGAGAAATGGGTGTAGATGGTGAACAAATGTTGAAAGCTGGACTCTCTGAGGGAGAAATTCACGCATACAGAGCTATCTATGCCGAAGAAATTAGTGTGGATTTAATTGAAATTGATAGTTCAAGCTGTGAAGTAATGATTACGGCTAAATTAATGCGAATGGAGTAGTTATGACTAGAAAAGAATTAGCTTTAAAAGTAAGAGATTTTATGATAATAGATTTAGCGGGGCAAGTAAAAGAATCTCAGATATGGGAAGCAATAGCTTGTACAGATGATAGGTCATTACTTAGTTTTTATGAAAGTAAGACCTATGTAGATGGAGTAGAGAAAAGATTAATAGAAGCTACAAAAGCAGAAGATACAAATAAACAGGAAGAACAATTATGACAAATAAAGAAGCAATAGAGATAATAAGGAATGAAATTAAATGCGTGAATAATGACTCTTGTAAGAGGAAAGAGTGCGCAGAGTGTAATTTAGTCATGGAGAGTAAAGAGCCTATAATAGAAGCTTTTAATAAAGCTATAGAAGCCTTGGAGAAAACAGAGAAGACTAAACAAGGGGTAGTAATTATTGATAAGTATATTGATGTAGTTGGTATGAGTAAATTAGATGAATTAGTAGAGCAGAAGGCTTATGAATTAGAGTGTCTTCGGGCATACAAGAATATTGTTAAAAGCGGAGATTGTAATAATTGCGCTCTTAAAGGTGTGTGTTCAGTAGCACCTAAATTGGGTCAACCTGTAAGATATAATTGTTATGCTTATGTGCCAAAGGACTATGATAAAATCAAGGATTAAAGAGGCCATTATTTAAAAATCGCGCGGGAAAGTAATAATACTGTTGCAGAAAGGGTGCTATTTTTTACAGAATAGCCCCTTTTTTTATAAAAATCGCGCGGTAAAAAGACCCCTTTTTGCAGAGGTATAAATACAGTAATAGAGAGTATAAGGATAAACTCCAAAAAATCGCGCGGCTAAAAGGTACGCTATTTAATATAATAATAAACAATAATAACTAATACAAACACACAATAAAACGATAACAATAGAATAGAGTATCTATATCCTTATCTTTACTTATATCACCCTTTACGACCCTTTACGACCCTTTACGACCCTTTACGACCCTTTACCTCGGCAGGTCATCCACAATTCGGCAAGGTGCAACACCACTCAAGGACTGGATAAATGTGTCCTTAGGTCATGCCCTAGAAAGTGCATAAGGGTGGTGTTTGAACTAGTATTGACCCTGTATTGACCCTCTTTAGTACTGATAATGGACTAAATTTATTCTCTTTCTCCCGCGGATTTTGGTCTAATTTAGTGCAAATTTTACCCCTTTAACTCGGGTATGTTTCCTTATTCTATCCCTCCGCAGTAATAAGGGAGAGTAAAGAAAAGTATAAGAATCAGACAGGGCTTTAACACCCTAGAAATGTGTCCTAGGTGACTTGCAAAGCTTTTTAGAGTGTTTTATAATAGCTTTAAAATCAAACATAATAAAAAACGGTCAAATTTTACCCCGTTAAATGAGAGGAGTTTTATATGTTAAGAGACATAATGAGTAAAGCAGACGGTGAATCCTTGAAAGATGTGTTCTACATCGTGAAAGGTCAGTACAGAGACAAAGCACCGAAAATCGTGTGCGAAAGTGGTAGAGAAGTATATGTAGGTGGGTATGACCCAAGCAGTGAAGAGACTAATGAGTGGTACAGGGTCTTAGATAAGAACACCTTTTATACTGTTTATTGTGGTAGTTCTTTAGAGGGCGCTCTTAATGCAATCACTAAAGAGATAAAGAAGTTCGGGTCTCAGAGACAGTTCTATAAGCATGTATGTAAGGTAACTAATGAAGACTATTATGAGGTACATTATCTTCATCACGCGCCCATTTCGGAAGAAGAGCGAGAGAACCGTAGAGTCGAAGGAAGGTGTCCTAGAGTCTCCCCAATACAGAAGGAATTGGAGAGAGCTGTGTATGAGACCTTTGGTGACTACTATCAAGACCTCATTGATGAGTACGTGGAGAAAGGTGTAGAAGCATTGGAGAAGAAAGACCCGCTCAAGAAGACAAGCGGGTTGAGAAGCAAGTTCAAATTAAAGAAGAAAAACAGTGCAGGAGAGATAGTAGAGAAACCAAAAGAAGTGCGGAATGAAAGTTCCTTAAAGAAAGTTAAGGTGAGAAGAATAAAGATGCTCGGGTAAGAGATTCCCTGTTCAGAGTGTAGTACATGGAGTGCTACACTCTTTTATTTTGTCTGTCTTTAGAACCCTGTACAGACCTGTACAAGCCTTTAGAACACATTTTAAGCCCTGTACAGACCTGTACACCCTGTACACCCTGTACAGACCTGTACAAGCCTTTAGAACACATTTTAAGCCCTGTACAGACCTGTACACCCT
>JAGAVZ010000226.1 GCA_017941635.1 Cellulosilyticum sp. | reverse complement strand
CACCCATTTTAAAATCATAGTCAGGTGTAATAGCTTCACTCGTCTTAGCATATAAAAGCATTCCCGATACATTTCCTATTCCATTAACATCTTTATTATTCACATAGGTAAAAATCTGATATAAATTATTAGAATGTAGTGTATGCACATTAAACTGCGATTGCATTGTACGCCCATAATATTTGGCATCTATAATCAATACCTTTTCCTGATACTGCAAAGTAATATCGGTCTGCATAGTGGGCAAGAATTTAATCACACTTTCATCTGTATCTTCATCTAGATTCCATTTAATTTGCGATGCAGATGCTTTTAGATAGGAATGATGCTCTTTATAATACTCTAGTACAAACTTCTCATATAGTCTTGCCATATGTTTTTCTGAAAAAGTAGCAACACGATATTCTCCTCTCTCAGTTGTCTGTAATAGTCCCTCTAAAATAAAATAGCAAATGTTCATCAGCATTTGGTAGCTCTTATTATTTTCTCTAAATCTTAGTCTATTCCAATGAATCATTTGAGGATTTATTGTATCTACACCATCAAAGAATAACATTATTTTTTTAAGTGCTTTTCGTCGCTCAGTAGCAACCAACTGATGCCTAATTAATATCATTGCCGTCGTTTTTAATATCTGATTAAAAATATTATTCGCTGACAGCTCATCAAATTCACAAGCTAGTATTCGCTCTCTTTGTATCTGCCTTTTGATTGTTCCTTGAATATCTAACTTTCCTCTCATAACAGGTAAATCTTCTTTTTTAGCAATATATTCTCTATACAATCCCTGTTTCAGTTGTTGCGATATCCCTTTAATTAAAATCTCAGCAAATAAATCCTCTATCCTTTTAAATTCCTCTGCTGCTATCTCTTCATAATTAGTTTGTTTTAAAACTTTGAAGGCATATGTCAACATATAATAAATATTCTTAATTAAAATCCCCTTATCATTAGTCATTGAAAACACCACTCAATTTATTTTCCCAACGTTTTAATTTTTCTTTATCATCAAACCAGTACTCTTGCAACATTGGGATAATATCATAATAAACCACTTGCTTCATCCATTCTTCATTGCAGATTTCTTGTCCACAAAAATAACTATGCCCAATACAAAAACCTGAACCTAGTGAATCATCTAACTCTATCTCCTTATTTAACTCTTTAATACGTTCTATTAATGTATTAAATGTCTCATTGTTAAGTTCTTCTTGATAGGCTTTAAATCCTTCTGAGTTAAAACCTGGTTCCATTTCAAAGAAACTAAATCTTCTACGTAGTGCATAGTCAAGCATAGCTAAGCTGCGATCTGCTGTATTCATCATTCCAATAATATATAAATTTTTGGGTACACTAAAAAGCTTACCACTATAGGCAAGGGTTGCTTTAGTTCCACGATAGTCCTTCTCAATCAACATTAACAGTTCACCAAAAATTTTACTCATATTGCCGCGATTAATTTCATCAATAATAAAGTAATAATCTTTATCTGGATGATTCGCTGCCATTTGACAAAATTGATAGAATACCCCATTAGTTAGTTTAAATCCATCCCCTTGTGGTCTATATCCCATAATAAAATCTTCATAGGAATAATTTTGATGAAATTGAATGAATTTAATACGCTCCTCATCTATTTCACCCATCATTGTATAAGCAAGACGTTTAGCTGCAAAAGTTTTTCCTACACCAGGTGCACCTTGTAAAATGAGATTCTTTTTATTTTTTATTAGTCCAACCAGAGTATCATATCTTTACTCTGGCATATATACCTCATTTAAAAAATCTCTCTTTCCATAGGATTCTACTGGGTTATCAGACTCCATGCTCGGATTAGATTCACGAATAACATCCATAATAAAATCGTATTCATCCTTTGTAAGTTTAAATAATGACCCTTGAGCATTAACAAAGTACTCCATTTTCTCTAATTCTGGACATGCCTTTAACGCTATATAATCAATTGGTGTGGTTAATTCCTCAACCTTTTCAAAATATAAATTTTCACCGTCATTTTCCTGTGCAACTCGTGCAATAGCAACAATTTGCTTAACTGGATTTGATTCATAACCAATGACCATATCCCCTTCTTTTGCATCCAAAAAGTTTTGGAAAATACGACGCTTATTGCCATTATCATTGTAGAGTGTATAACTTTGTACTTCCCCAATACTAATATCCGAAAAGCTCCAAACTTTAGGGCTAGCATTTAACCACCAATAATTCTTTTCTATTTTATCTCCCTCTTCATCCGCATATAAACTTATCTTTGCTAAGTCCACTTCATCTAATGCTTTATCTAATTCTTCACGTAACTTCCAAATATATATCCCCTTACACCCCTTATCTGCTTTTCTTCCTACATATAAAATTGGCCACCACTTAGAATTCTCATTATCTTTTGTTAAAAGTGAACACCCCGTTTTTTTTGCAATACGTTTGGCTAATGCAGAAGATACACTATTATAAAAAGTTGCAGACTTACCATATTTAGCTGCAAGTTGAGCACAGGTTGCCATACATCCATAGTCTTTCATACGTTTCATAATTTCCAAACTACTCATTGTAAATATATCTGGGTCATTTAGTAACTCAACCCATTCTTCAACAGATAAGCCTGGATTGTAGTCCTTTGGAAACCAATCCTTTGTATTTTCTTCTACTTGCTGAGCATAGCTACGACTAATGAAGAATCCAATATCCGTTGTCATCGTCTTTAACTGGGTATCTACATAACAATTTGCATCTATTGCCTTACATAACATCTCTTTAATTTCACTATCCTGCTGTAACTGTCTACAAATCTCATCATATAACCCATAGGCTTCTATCATACACCTAGCAGAACCATTTCTCTTAGGAATAAAATCACTCTCTAATTCATTGGCTACTTTTACACATTCTGAGTACTTATAAATATAATATTTCTCTGGAAAACGTAACCATAAATAAATACTGATGGTATTAGTATTCTGATAATGACTTCCCCAAATCTCATCCCCATAGGTTGAGCGTAGCCTTTCTGCTTCCTGCTGAAATGCCTCTACTCTTTCTTCCAGTCCTTTTGACTCATCATAAAGATTTATAAACATCCCTCTAACTGCTTCTACATCTACCTTTATAAAATCAAGCATCATTCCCCTTGGGTAAAAGTTATTAGACACTAATAAATTAAGTGTTTTTTCTGTAGCTAATTGAAACATCGCTCCAAAGTCTTCTGCATGAATATCCCAGTGCTTTTGAAAGTGCCAAACAGCTTCCCATTTATATTTTTCCTCTTTCCAAATTTCTTCAAACTGTTGTTTATATACTTTGATTATTTCTTGTAGCTTTTCTGTATTAATCATCCTTTTCCCACTCTCCACTTAAGTTCAAATCCATATCAATAATGTAGACATCAACAGTGCAACTTTATGCCTAACATTTAGTCTCTCGTACTTTAGACTACTATGAATCCTTTTATGATTGTACCAGGATTCTATATTCAAAGAATACATTAAATGCTTCTTTAAAATCTATGTAATGTTTGTTATGTACTTCTTCGTTTCTTCAATACTAAATGAAATAACTCCATATAAGCATTTTCTATCGCTTTAAAGCCAGTTTGGTTATCATTGATCTCCCCTACAACCAACCAATAACTATTTTATCAAACCTATTATTGCATTTGCTAACCCATTACATATTGCTCCTGCCCCATAATCTTTTATACGTTTCATAATTCTAAACTATGAAGAGTAAATATTTTAGTTGCCATATAACTTTCCCATTCTTTTATATTTTCTTCACAACCCCAATCAATTTCCCCATGACCTTAAAAGCATCCTCTTCAATATGAATCGGCTCATACTTTGGATTCTCACTCATTAATAAAACCGTCTCTCCCATCTGTACAACGCGTTTAAGTGTCACCCCACCATTATAATAAACCGCTCCGATTTGTTGGCTTTCAAGGTTACTTGTCTCCTCAATAATAACATGGTCTCCATTTTCAATCCCTGCGCCAATCATACTATCGCCTTTAACTTGTAGCATATAGAGATGCTCTTTATGATGCACAAATGCCCTTGGGATTGGAAATACCCCTCTTGTTTCATCCATAATCTCAATAGGTCTACCTGCTGCTATATCCGAATACACCTTAATTTGCTTTAGTTCTTCTGGCTTTTGCACAATCTCTGCTACATAAACTTCATTGGCGCTTAAGTCACGTTCAAACTGTTTTTCTCCATAGCCTATTTTATCAATGTAGCGATAGGTTTCTATTGAGCTTGGTAAAATACTTGCGTCACAAACGGGAATGTCAGTTACCCTAGCAAAATTTTCATCTAAGAAAGCAATGTTTTTGCCATTGGTTGCAATACCATATTTAACCTTACTAACATTCATGTAAGATTGTAATTGATCGATAGCTTCTTTAATTGGTACGCTTTCCTGCTTCGTTTCTATAAAAATATAAGGTGCCTTCGTTCTTGCATTTATAATTGCAATATCCACCTTCCCAAGCTGTGAAAAGTTTCTTACTTTGTACTCTAACTCAATCAATTCTTTTGGATAACCATAGTTATCGATTAACTCTTGAAGCATCCACTGTCTTACTGCCTCTTCTTCTCCATTAGCATCTTGGAGGATATCTTTAAAGAGGTAGCCATTATACGGCACACGATAAAAAGCATTCATTCTACTTCCTGTTTGCATACTTAAAAACCGCATATCAATATCTGCTATAAATTTTGAAGGCGTTCCATAAGAACACATAAATAATTTTTCTTGTGCTCTGGTCATGCCTACATAAAGTAGTTTCCTTTCTAAAATCTCTTCATCTTTACGCTCTTCGTCTGAAAGGCCTCTACTTGGAAATGGAATAATGTCATTATTTAAATCTGCTAAAATCACCACTTTAAACTCTAGCCCTTTAATAGAATGCATGGTAATTAATTTCACCTTTTCACTATCAAATCCTTCATCTTGTCCTGTTCCAAATAATGTACTTGGTACGCCCTTCTTTTGTAAATCATCTAAAATGAGCTGCAAATTCTTATTAAACTTCGCAACCACTGCAATTTCATTTAAAGCATAACCTTGTTTAAGCATGGCTCGAATTAATCGAACAATATACAGATTCTGTTCTTCACTATCCTTAAAATGCCTATAAACTGGGTACTCCCCATGACGCTCTAGTAAAGTAGGTCTCACAAATTCTTCACCTTGTGCTACTGAGCTCTCCTTTTCTAAAAGACTATAAGCACACTCTGAAATTTCTGTCGTCGTGCGATAATTTTTATTGAGCTTACTTCCTTTTCCAGACATATCATAACCAATACTGGTAAATGGTCTCCCCTTTACTAACCATGCCTGCGGATAAATACTTTGTGCTACATCCATCAAAAAGAGAATAGAGGTTTTATCCCCCTCTTTTCTAAGTGCCTTAATAAACTCCAATTGAACCTTTGTTAAATCTTGAGCTTCATCAATAATGATATGATCATACTGCTCCTTTGCACCATGGGTTTGAATATAATTCAGGGCTAAACAGTTGGCTCTACACCCTTCTATCTTCCCTTGTTTCATTAAAAGCTTATCAATTTCTTCCATTAAGCTATAGACCGCTTCCCGATTTACACTATTCTTTAAAAGACGACTTGGCCCTTCCCCTGCTGCCATGCCCCCTGTTCTTCCTAAGCGATCAATTTCTTGATATTCTGCCAAGCTATTTAAATGACATCCTTTAATCCAGCTCATTTCATCATTTAAAAACTTATAATAACTAGAGTTCATAATACTCGCCTTTGGATAACGTTCTTTTATCGTTAACACAGCCTCTTCAAAAAGCTTTCTTGGCACATTCCATACTAATTCAAATTCCTTATGATGTTCCTTTTTCCATTGGCTAAAATAACGATACATAATCGCATCAATATTTTTTACTTCCACCTGCTTTTCTAAAGATGGCGTATTAAAAAGACTCATATTACTATGTACTTCCAATTTGCCATATAGATATTCAATATATTTAATCAAAGATTTATTATAGGTTACAAATAAAATCTTGCTATTATCCATACAAAACTTTTCTAGTAAGTAAGGAATACGCGCAACCCCTACTGAAGTTTTCCCCGATCCAGCTACACCACGGATGACTGCATGCCCCATCACTTTACTTTCTGCTAGTTTTTGTTGTTCTTTGTTTAACTTCACCCTACTCCCTCCTTATTAGTTTTATTATATTACTTTATTCTGTATTATAATACTTTATTTTATATTTTAATTTTTACATTTATTTATAAAGACATAAAAAATCCATCATAGCTCGTACAATAGCTACAAGCTTCATGATGGATGAATACTTTTTACTTACGTCGCTAACACTATTACTACTTACATGTTAACGGGAGTTTGACTATATGAAAACCTTTTATTCTCTTTTAGATTCATTTGATATTAGCACATACACTAAT
>JAGAVZ010000225.1 GCA_017941635.1 Cellulosilyticum sp. | reverse complement strand
GCATTACATCAGAGGTTTATTTAAGTGGACAGATAGAAGATTATAACGTAAAAACCATTCCACTATCTCATGACTTCTTTAAAGATGGGGTAACCATTCTCACAGAACTTCAAAGTAATGTAGTTACTTTGAAATCCTTAAAACATGGAACAAGCATGACAATGAATAGAGGTGAATTACCTTTATTAGGATTATGGTCACCAGAAAAAGGGGCACCATTTGTTTGTGTGGAACCATGGGTAGGGCATACAGACTATATTACAAATAGTACAGAAATTAGTGAGAAAAAAGACTTTGTCAAATTAGCTATAGGAGAAGTCTTTAAAACAAGTTATGATATGACCTTTAAGAGATAAAGACTAAAGAATGATTAATCTTGAGATATCTTAAAGTACATAATTTTATCTAAAAATGGGACTTACTAGATGTAAGTCCCATTTTTAGATTTAAGTATCAAATAGATTTATCTGAAACAGACATTTTTATAAATATTAATACCCCCAGGTTTTTAGTTCCCAGTTATTTGTTTTGCCACTACGAACTAAAATCCATTGCCATTGAGGATAAGTTTTATCTGGCTCAAGTCCTTCGCTTACCCATGTATCGGCTGTGTGGAAGGTAGAGAGTAAAATAATAGCTTCATCCGCTTCGTATTGTTTTGCCCATTCTGGTGCATATGTACTGCTAAAAGTTTCATCATACCAAAGGTCAATAAGCTGACACCCTGAATAATCTTTTTTAAAGGTGCTTTCCACTACTTCCATAGCAGATTCAATTTCCTGTACTTCAAAAAGCGTTGTTTCAATAGCACGTCTACTTGTAGAACTTACATACCCTATAGTATTGATCTTGTAATAAACGAACATGACAGCAACAAGACCTAATCCTAGAAGAAGGGTTTTGATGATTTTTTCTTTACGATTCATTTTTTCCTCCATTATAAGTAATTAATCATCTAGTAACTAATTGTAATGATATAGTATTTATTTTAATGTAAATTGAGGGAAGATGGAATCATTAATTGAAACAATTTGGAAAAAGTATTGGTAAATATATAAAAATTGAAGAGGGGCGTTATAGAAAAATAAATAGCGGTAATAATCTAGTTAAGCATAAAAACAAGAGGATAAGAAAATGAGTAAACAAGTTAATAAATAAGAAAATCATTAATTGGAAAATAAGTAAATAGGACAATAAATTGAAGAGTAAGTCAATAAGGAGATAACTATAAGTTAGATAAGGCTAAGGAAAAGAATATCAGAAATTCTAAGGAGGTTGTTATCACAGTGAGAGTTTATCATAGCAGTAGACAAATCGTAGAGTTTCCAGCAGTAAAGATTAAAAATTATACAAAGGATTTTTCTTGGGGATTTTATTGTACGGATGATTTACATGCAGTACGCATATGGACCAAGGAAAGAAGAGAGAAACCGATTATCAATGTCTATGAATATAAGGAAGATAGCAACCTAAATGTGCTTTGTTTTGAGAAGATGACAGATGAATGGCTGAATTTTATTATGAAATGCAGAAGAGGATTTGTGCATCACTATGATATTGTTATAGGGCCTATGTTAGATGACCATATCAAAAGAGATGTGGAAGATTATTTTAATGGCAACTTATCCAGACAGGCATTCTGGGAGAAGGTTCAACACAAAAAGCCAATTGACCAAGTGAGCTTTCATACCATTAGGGCATTAACCCATCTGAAATATATTGGAAGCGAAAGGTTATGTTAAGCTTCAATATAAATCTTATTAAAGTTTAAAAAAGTCTAAAAATGAGTTATGATAGAAGAGACAAGTAACGAAGACTAAAAATCATTTAGAACGAAAACATAAGAGTTTAGAAGGGAGCAAAATAATGGTATCAGAAAAAATGTATGAATTAGGTAGTAAGAAATCTACAATCAGAGAATTATTTGAGTATGGTAAAAAACAAGCTGCTATTGTAGGGAAAGAAAATGTATATGATTTCAGTATTGGAAACCCAACAGTGCCTTCTCCAGCATGTGTTAAAGAATCTATTATGGAGATTTTAGAAACAATAGATTCATCAGTAATTCATGGCTATACTTCTGCACAAGGGGATGTGGAGACAAGAGCTGCTATTGCTGAGTATTTAAATCGTACATATGATATAAATGTAAAAGCAGATAACTTTTATATGACTTGTGGTGCAGCAGCATCTTTATGTATCACGCTTAAAGCACTCACAGAAAGTAAAGAAAATGAATTTGTTGTGATTGCACCATATTTCCCAGAGTATCGTGTTTTCATTGAAGCACAAGGTGCAACATTCAAAATGGTTCCAGCAGATACAAAAGCATTTCAAATTGATTTGGAGGCACTTGAAAAAGCAATTAATGCAAATACAAAAGGTATGATTATCAATTCACCAAACAATCCATCAGGTGTAGTATATTCAAAAGAAACAATCCAAAAATTAGCTGAGCTTTTAGAAAGAAAATCAGCTGAGTATGGTCATCCAATTATACTCATTTCAGATGAGCCATATAGAGAGATTGCATATGATGATGTGGAAGTACCATATGTAACAAAATACTATAAAAATACAATCGTATGCTATTCTTATAGTAAATCACTTTCATTACCAGGGGAACGTATTGGCTATATTTTAGTGCCAGATGAAGTAGAAAATAGTAAAGCAGTTTATGCAGCAGTATGTGGTGCGGGAAGAGCTTTAGGTTATGTTTGTGCACCAAGTTTATTCCAAAAAGTGATTGCGAGATGTACAGGTCAAACTGGGGATGTAGACCTATACAAGAAAAATAGAGATTTACTTTATGAAAACCTTACAGAAATGGGCTATGAATGTGTAAAACCACAAGGTGCATTCTATCTCTTTGTAAAAGCATTAGAAGAAGATTCAAGAGCATTTGCAGAAAGAGCAAAAGAACAAAATTTATTACTTGTTGCAGCAGATGATTTTGGCTGCCCAGGTTATGTGAGAGTTTCATACTGCGTAGAAGAAGCAATGATTAAGCGTTCATTTGCAGCCTTTGAAAAATTAGCTGCTTCTTATAAAGAATAGATAAAAAATTTATTATCCAAATCAATAAATAAGGATAGAGAGCGGCTTGTATCATTGTACAAGATGCTCTCTCTTTTATATATGTAGATTAATAAACATTCTTATAACTATTATGAAGAGATGTAAATATAATTTTGAGATAATATGAGTTTATCCAAAGCAAATTAAATAAATAGATTAAATGAAAAATTTATTAATAGGATTATTTATAGTAGAAATAAATAATGCACTAGAAAAAATGAAGAATGTACCAATAGAAATAAAGGAATTTATGAAAGATATATTTAATTGGCAACTAGAATTTACAATAAAAGAAGGTGGACAGAAATGTTTTTTAAAGCATTGTTAAAAAAGAAAGTTGATATAACAGAAGAAATTACTAAAGCAAAAATATGGCTGAATCAGGCAGATGTAATTGTGGTTGGAATAGGGGCAGGCCTATCAGCTACAAGTGGAATTGATTATACAAAATCCTCTTTAACAAAAGAATATTTTCCAGATTATTATCGTATGGGATACAAGAAGTTAGATGAGCTTTGTACAATGTATAGCACAATTTCAGATGAAAACGCAAAAGCTTACTGGGGATTTTGGGGAAGATACATAAAATCGATTGGTTATGATACAGAAGTAGGAAATGGGTATAAAGATTTGCTGCGTTTAATTAGAAATAGAGAGTATTTGATTTATACAACCAATTACGATGGTCAAGTGCAAAGAACAGGATTTAAACAAGAACTTATTACAAGCTTAAGAGGAGATTGTAGACAACTTATATGTAAGCAGTTATGTTGTGATAAGCTTTATGATAGTAGTGATTTATTGGAAACCATGATAAAAAGTATGAAAGGGAATTTAGAGGTTAGTGGGAATAAAGTACCACGTTGTCCACATTGCGGTGGGTATCTTGTGCCTAACTTGGGTGAGTGTAATACTGAAAATGTGGATAAAATTATAAATTCTGAAAAAATGGAAAACAATACTGCTCAAATAAGTAAAATAATTAATATACCATTAGAAACATTATCAGAAGACTTTAAAGTAGTATATTTGGAATTAGGAGTAGGGCAATCTGGAGCAAATCCTATTAAGAAACGATTTGATCAGCTTGTTAATCAGTATCCAAATGTAAAGCTAATAAGAATGAATAGAGAAATAGGAGAAACTCCAAAAGAATTGGAAGATAAGGTCATTCATATTACAGCAGATTTAGAAGAAGCAATAGCGGAATTAGCTAGTGGTGTAGTAAGTTTATAATTAGAAAAGGTGTATAAAGGAGCGGAAATGATGCAGGAACGTACACGAAAGATGTGGAAGATTATTGTCCTATTAAATATTACAGGACTAATTATTTATAGTGTTGTAAAAAAGTATATATTTGTAATGGAAGCAGGTTCGATTGGGATTATTGGAGGTGCCGATGGCCCAACAGCAGTATTTATTACAACTAATTCCCCTATGAGTTGGATCATCATAAAACTTTGTATTCTAGCTATAGCAGTTATTATAATGGTTTTGGCATACATCGTTGCTAGGAAAATAAAAAGATAAGATAAAACCACTGAGGCAAAACATATAAGTCTCAGTGATTTTTTAAACAATGCATCATTTGTGGAATGACGAGTAAGCTTTTATAAAATAATATGTTTTATTTTGGAATAAGCGTAATAGCGTAAGCAATATTGGTAAAGACAAAGTATGATGTACTCATTTAATAAAAATAATAACTTGTGGCTATACTTAAAAAGATATTAGTAAAGATATTTTAGAGAGGATGGCTTGTATGGAATACAGAGGGAGTGTAAAAGAAATACATAGAGAAAAAAGTCATTTAAACACAATGAATAATGGTTTGTCTAGTTTAGAAGTTGAGGAAAGAATTGCAGCAGGGAAAACGAATGCACCAGTAGAGTCACCTTCTAAAACAGAAAAAGAAATTATTGTGAGTAATATTTGTACCTATTTTAATTTAATCTTTGCAGTGATTGCAGTATTGCTTATTATTGTAGGTTCTTACAGAGATTTGACCTTTTTACCCATTATTATTGCTAATACGCTTATAGGGATTGTTCAGCAAATTCGTTCCAAGAAAACGTTGGACCAATTATCTGTACTTAATACACCTAAGGCAAGAGTCATAAGGGATGGTGAAGAGAGAGAAATTGCTGTTGAGGAACTGGTGGTGGATGATATTGTTATATTTTCCGCAGGTAATCAAATCTGTAGTGATGCCATTGTCGTAGAGGGAGAGGTTCAAGTTAATGAATCTTTGATTACAGGAGAAGCAGATGAGATTACCAAAAAGCCAGAGGATGAGTTATTATCAGGTAGTTTTGTTGTTTCAGGGCAGTGCTATGCTAGATTAGACAAAGTAGGAGCAGAGTCTTATGCAGCTAAGCTTACACTTGAGGCTAAAGCATTAAAAGAAGGTGAACAGTCTGAGATGATGCGCTCTCTTAATGTAATTGTTAAGGCGGTAGGCATTGCTATTATACCCATTAGTATCATTCTTTTCTATCAGCAGTTTTTTGTCTCAGGAGATAGCTTTAGAGATAGTGTAACTTCAGCAGTTGCAGCAGTTATTGGTATGATTCCAGAAGGATTATATCTTTTGACAAGTGTGGCACTAGCAGTTAGTGTGCGACATTTGGCAAAGAAAAAAGTGCTGGTGCACGATATGAAATGTATAGAAACCTTGGCAAGAGTGGATGTATTATGTGTGGATAAGACGGGCACTATTACAGAAAATAGAATGACTGTTAATCGAGCAATGCCACTTAATGGCTATAATGAGGAAGCGGTTAATCAGTTAATAGGAGACTTTGCTTATAATATGTCTAAAGATAATGCCACAATGGAAGCATTAGGAGAATATTTTACCTTCTCTTCTGGAAAGAAGGCTACAAAAGTGAGTTCCTTTTCTTCTGCCACAAAGTATAGTGGCATGGTATTAGAGGATGAAACCTATGTAGTGGGGGCACCAGAGTTTGTGTTAAGAACGGCTTATCAGACATATGAAGAGACTATAACTAGTCTAAGTAGTGAAGGATATAGAGTTTTGGTTTTTGGTAAGTATGCAGGTATATTAGATGGAAAAGTATTAGTGGCAGAAGTCACCCCAATAGCACTAATTTTACTATCTAATCCTATTAGAAAAGAAGCAAAGAAGACATTTGGATATTTTAGTAATCAAGATGTGGAGATAAAAGTGATCTCAGGTGACAATCCAATTACTGTATCCAAGATTGCACATGAGGCTGGTATTCAAAAGGCAGAAGCTTATATTGATGCCTCTACATTACAAACAGAGGAAGAGATAAAAGACGCTATTTTAAACTATACAGTATTTGGACGGGTGACACCTAATCAAAAAAGAGCCTTTGTAAGAGCCTTAAAAGAAGCTGGTCATACAGTAGCTATGACGGGAGATGGCGTCAATGATGTGCTTGCCTTAAAGGATGCGGATTGTAGTATTGCCATGGCATCAGGAAGTGATGTGGCAGCCCAAGCATCACAATTAGTGCTTTTAGAGTCTAATTTTGCCTGTATGCCCTCTGTTGTAAAAGAAGGTCGTAGAGTGGTAAATAATATAGAACGATCAGCAAGTCTGTTTTTGGTAAAAAATATGTTTTCTTTTTTTATGTCTTTGTTTGCCATTTTATTTATGGTCAATTATCCATTAAAGCCATCCCAAGTATCACTTATTAGCATGTTTACTATAGGGATTCCAGCATTTTTATTGGCATTAGAACCTAATACAAGTCGAATTAATGGACGATTTATGACTAATGTACTGTTTAAAGCCTTACCAGCAGGTTTAACAGATTTTATTATTGTAAGCGCAATGATTATCTTTAGTTTTGAGTTTGGGGTAAATCGGGATGATGTATCTACTGCTAGTGTCATGCTAATGGGTGTTGTTGGATTTATGATTTTATATCGTATTAGCAAGCCAATGAATAAATGGCGTTTAGGGATTTTTTTAACTATGCTTTCAGGATTTTTATTTTGTATTGCCTTTATGAAAGAGTTATTTGCAATTAGTTATATTTCGATTAAGTGTGGTATGTTGCTTGTAGTATTTGCCATTGCGTCAGAATCAATTTTTAGATATCTTACGATATGGGTTCGTTGGATTCAAAGATGTTATATAAAAATAGAGCATAACAAAAAGCAACTCTTGGCGAAATGGCATGAAAAGCAAGAAGAAGATGAGATAGAATGAGGCTTAGGATGAGAGGGAGATTGGAATGCAAGATTATTATCATATCATGATTATAGAAGATGACCCTAATATGGCAGATGAGCTTGCTCATCTGCTTGAAGGATGGGGCTACAAGATAAGTAGTGTAAAGGACTTTGCTAATATTATAGAGAAAGCAGTGCAGATAAAGCCTCAAGCTATTTTGTTAGATATTAATTTACCATGTTTTGATGGCTTAGTAAGGCTTAAAAGCATATAAGTATGGCATATTTAAAATATCACAAAAAGAGTCTCAAAAATATGGTAGTAATATAAGAAGAATAAATTGGAATAATATGGAACTAAACTGTTCTGAATGTTATAATAAATAAGATTAATACAGGTGCTTGAGGAAGCAAAGGTATTAGTCTTATTTTTTTCTATTATAAGGCTAGTATCAAAGACAGATAAAATCTAGTAGGCAAACAAGGAGGTATATTATGGGGAATATCTTAATGCAATCACTAGTTGTAATGTGTAATGCAATGGAAGGCGCTGAAAATGTACAGCAGTCAGGAGGACAATTTCCATTTTTGGCCGCACTGATTCTTGTGGCCATTATTTTAGTTGTGAGTGTTGGTGATATGGTAGCGGTAAATAAAGATGGAGAAGAAGATTCTACATCTAATCAAAAGAATGAAAATTCTAATTCACAGATGTAGATGATGACAATCTATAAAAAATAGGAGTAAAAGAATACAGCTTTGTATTTAGAGGGATGAAACAGTTGTAAGTCAAGGGATTTATGTATATAATAATACAATAAGTAAAAATTCCCTCTAGGAGAAAGCGAGGCCATATAATATGGGTAAATTATTTGGAACAGATGGCGTAAGAGGTGTAGCAAATACAGAACTTACAGGACAGCTTGCATACCAAGTAGGTCAAGCTGGAGCTTATGTTTTAACAAAAGAAACTAAAAAACAACCAAAAATTTTGGTAGCAAGAGATACACGTATCTCAGGAACTATGCTAGAAGCAGCCCTTGTTGCAGGGATTTGCTCAGTAGGTGCAAAAGCTATTTCTATTGGGGTTGTTCCAACACCAGCAGTAGCATATTTAGTAAGAGAATTAGGTGCAGATGCAGGGGTTATGATTTCAGCATCTCACAATCCAGTTGAATTCAACGGAATCAAATTCTTTAATGGTGAAGGTTACAAGTTACGTGATGAATTAGAAGAAGAAATTGAAAACTTAATTTTAGCTAGAAGTGAAAGTATTCCACTTCCAACAGGTGAAGCAATCGGTACTTGGGAAATGGATCACTCAGTTATTGATAAATATGTAGATTATGTATGTAATACGATTTCAGGAGACTTAAAAGGGCTTAAAGTTCTTGTAGACTGTGCAAATGGTGCAGCATCAGAAGTAGCACCTATCGCTCTTGAAAGACTTGGTGCAGAAGTAGAATTAATCCACCACAAACCAAATGGTATCAACATCAACAGAATGTGTGGTTCAACACATATGAATGACCTTCAAAGTCAAGTTGTAGGACGCAGAATGGAAGCTGGTATTGCCTTCGATGGTGATGCAGACCGTTGTCTTGCTGTAGATGAAAAAGGTAAATTAATTGATGGAGACCAAATTTTAAGTATTGTTGGTCTTGATATGAAAAAACGTGGTATCTTAAAAAGAGATACAATTGTAGCAACAGTTATGAGTAATCTTGGATTAACAATCATGAGTAAAGAACAAGATGTTAACCTTATTCAAACAAGAGTAGGTGACCGTTATGTTCTTGAAAAAATGCTTAAATATGGTTACAACCTTGGTGGAGAACAATCAGGACACGTTATTTTCCTTGATTACAACACAACAGGTGATGGTTTAATCACAGCAATCCAATTACTTTATGTAATGAAGAAAACAGGTATGCCATTATCAGAACTTAAAAAGTGTATGCAAATCTTCCCACAAGTCCTCGTTAATGCAAAAGTTAAAAATGAAAACAAACACGCATATAGTGAAGATCCAGAGATTCAAGAACAAATTAATGCACTTGAAGCGAAATTCAATGGAGAAGGCCGCGTGCTTATTAGACCTTCTGGTACAGAACCACTTGTACGTGTTATGATTGAAGGTAAAGATAAAGCAGTAATGCAAGAAGAAGCAGAAAAATTAGCTCGTTTCATCGAAGAAAAATTAGGCGAGTAATAATAGATAAAAGGATGAAAATATAGAGAAGGAGACTTCCAAGCAATGATTTTGTTTGGGAGTCTCCTTCTTAAGTTGAATAAAAATACTATTAAGATAAGAATTAAAGTCTAGTAGACATCATTAAATTCTTCTCCAGCTGCAGCAGCTTTTAAGGTTTCTTTTAAATTGTTAAGTTGTGTTTTTGTTACACCTACTAATAATACATCTTCTAAGTATGTTTGATAGTATTGGTCATTAGTAGATGGAACAAATGTAGCAACTTTGCTTGTACCATCTGCAAGAGTATAGGTAATTGTAGCAACTGTTGTTGTATTAGTGCTTGCCTCTTCAAGTTTAATCTCAGCAGAAACACTAGCTACATTACGATAAAGCTTCTTGAAGAGTGATTTTTCCATATCCTTATTATTTAAAGTATAACTTTCGTTTGTTTCATCTACGGTCATGTGATATGTAGCATCATCAAATGTTACATCAATAGCTGTTACATTTTTGATATTTGGCATAGCCACATATTTACTTACTAAGTAAAATGGTGTGGCATATTCTTTGAAAGTTGTTAAGAAACTTGAGTCCATTGAGTAAACGCTTGTATCGCCGACTTTCATAAAGGCAATATTACCATTTTCTAATGTATTCCCCCAAATATAATCTACTTGGCCTACGATATCAAAATCAGCAGGACTTGCCATACTCGTAGCAGTAGTTGGGTCGAAGTAATTCATTGTTAAGTGAAGAATAGGTTGGTCTAACCCGTATACACTTAAATCTGTTACATCATCAGCTACAAATTCACTCACAGCAAGAACTGGAAGTGCTGTTTTTAGTTGTTCCACGCTGTAAGAGTTAGCTAATGCATTTTTGATATCATCTGTTACTAAATCATAAGAATTTGTATAACCATTTTGCTCTGCACTAAGTTTTAAATAGATATTTTCAAATTGACTACCACCGATAGTAATATCATAAATATTAGCTGAATTGTAGCTTTCGAGTTCTTTTGTTCTATAAGTATCAATATCGCCAATCATACAGTTATAGACAAGGCTATCAATTACATAAACAGTTGAAGAATCACTATCTAACATTGCATAAACACTGATATGGTCTAATGAAAGATTACCTAAAGAAAGTGTAATTGTAGAGCCATCTTTTAAATGATAAGTAGCTTTTTTAGATGGTGCGTCTAAACCATATTCTGCAAGATTGGCATCTTTAATAGTGCGAATGCCTTCAATATTTAATAGCTTATTTGTTCTGTAGTTTAAGCCAGATTGGTCGAGGGCATAATCTTCGTAGCCTTTAATGCTACAGTTTTCCTCACCTAATGTATAGCTTAAAGTATTGCTTCCAACAGTTACTTCAATGTGAGAAACCTCATCTGAATTTAATGACACAATTGGTGTGCGTACTGTTTCAGTACTAGTTTCAGGCTTTGTTTCTGTTGGAGTAGATGTACCTGTTTGAGTGGTATCTGTTACAGTTGTAGAATCTATTTTGGCAGGTTTTGAATTTCTTGATGTCGTAAACCAAAGTAGACC
This sequence comes from Cellulosilyticum sp., assembly GCA_017941635.1. Lineage (GTDB taxonomy): Bacteria > Bacillota > Clostridia > Lachnospirales > Cellulosilyticaceae > Cellulosilyticum. The sequence goes on along the minus strand of JAGAVZ010000225.1, from coordinate 12,557 downwards.
TAATAAGCCTGCTAAGGTTAAAGTTGCTAAAGTAATTGTTAATGTCTTTTTCATTATAAGTGTCTCCTTTTAATCCAAACGGTAATGCCTAGAATGACCACAATAAGTGGGATAATAGCCATTACTAAAATTTCTATCATTAGAGTTTCAAAGCTTGAAAGTGCCCTAATGGTATAAACATCTTCAGTTTTTGCTTCAATAGCATATTGGGTGTCGAGTGAGAATAACCAACCTAATGAACTATTGATATATGTTGTATTGCCAGTAGCAGAAACATTAATTTTGTTATCATTTAAGAAATTTGTACTAGCCATAACAAAAAGTTTTGTATCTGTGCTACTTGTTTTTTCTTCAATGGCACAAGAGATAACAATTGGACCATCGATATCGCCTTCTTCTTTTTCATATGTACTACCATGTGTATTTCTCTTTAGGAAGGCATTATTTGAAGTACCAAGTAATGGAGTGAGTGTAATAGTGGTTCTACTATTACTTAGTTTTTCAATACCAGAAGCACCAGGCACAATGATTGGTAGGTCGCCCATTGTATCTAGAATATCATGATTTCCCTGAGCAGGAAGTAGGTCGATAGGTGAGGTTGAAGCAATATTACCAGTATTTGTTTCAACAGCTACACCAATTTGGTGACGGATACTATAGTAATTTAGAAGTTCATTAAAATGTGTCAGCTCTGGCATATCATAGTCTAGGAAAATCATTGCTTTGCCACCACGAGATAAGAAGTCAATGACCTTTGTTACTTCATCCTTAGTAAAATCAGAATGAGGTGAGTAAATGACAAGAGCAGATTGTTCTGGGTCAGGCATTTCTTCTGTTAATAAATTAATAGATTGCATCGTTAAATTAGCACGATTAAAGCAATTTGTTAATGATTCTGGTAAGCTCACTTCATTGTGACCTGTTGTATAGTAGATTAAACCATCATTTTCATTCATAACATAACCAAGTCCATTGGTAATAGAATTCTCTAAAGTAAGGCTAGGTCCTGAGGACTCAGACACAGAAACAAAATCTGATGGTGGAATGATTTTAAATTTACCAGTTAGCGTATTTTCAATAATGACAGTTGTGTTATTGATGCTAGAAATATTTTGGTTAGACCTTTCTAGGTAGGAAGAACCAAAAGCTGGATAAAGTACTGGGTCTTTATAAATAAGGTTGAGATTACTATTAAGATCTGTGTACTTCATCAACACTTCCTGAATCCAATCTGTTTCCATTCCAGTTTCTTCTAATACATAAATATTAACAGGTTCATTAATCGTAGCAACTACTTCCTTGGTTGTATCACAAAGAGAGTAGAGCTTTTCACTTGTTGCATCTATTTTTAAGTTTAAGTTGGTAACAATAATATTTAGAACAATGGTAATAGCGATTACAAGTAATGTAAGTAAAGCACCATAACCACCATAACGTAAATGTTTATCTTTTAAATTCACTTTACTCATCATAGGCCTCCTAGTTCCAACGGCGTTTTTCAATCGATTGGTTGGTTAAGAATAAGAATATAAAGATAAAGGATAAGTAATAGACGATTGATCCGATATCAAATAATCCGCTACTAAAGTTATTGTATCTAGTAAAGAGTGAAAACCATTGTAATACTTTAGTACAAAGACCATCAAAGATTGAACCATTTAATTTATAGGTAAAGCTTGTGATAATAGCTAAGCCAAAGCCAATGATTAAGCTAATATAAATATCCTTAATAGAAAGATAAATATATAAAGTGATGATTGCAATCACTATAAGTACAAAGATAAAAGATGAAACACGTTGTGCTGGTATAAAGGCTGATAGGTTATCTATGAGAAGAAGAACTAAGAAGATACCAATCGAACCAATCGCAGCAATAATTTGGTTTTCTGTATGTGCAGAGATAAATAAGCTAATAGAAATCAATGTTGCACCGAGTAAAAAATAACCTACATATGTACTCATTACCATTGGCCAAGGTACATCACCCAAAAACATTAAAATAATAGGATGAATAAGTGTCAAGCCTAGTGTTAATAAAAGTAATAAAGTAGCAGATAAATACTTGCCAAGTACCATTTCCCATACATGAATTGGAGCAGTTAAGAGTAACTGGTCAGTTCTGTTCTTGCGTTCTTCTGATAATAGACGCATGGTGACTAAAGGAATGGTCAAAATCAATAAGATTTGCAGGTTTTGAAAAATAATACTATAGTCTCCAGATTGATTTAAAATATTTATACCAGAAAAATAAAAACCAAATATAAAAAGATAAAAAGTCAAAAATACATAACCAATAGGAGAAGTAAAGTAAGCTTTGAATTCCTTAGTGAGCATGGTTTTCATGATTTACACCTTCTTTCACTTGATAATCTGATACAGAGGCATGATCTTTTGCATTGGATGAGATAGAAGAATCATGATTGATTTCAGATGGAGCCTCAGGTTCAGCAGATTCAGTTACAGTAGTTGCTAGCAAGAAAATATCTTCTAATGAAACGTTTTCAGATTGCATCATTAAAAGTGGGTGATTCATTTCATAGCAAAGCTTGAAGATAGATTCACGAATATCGGTGTTTTCTTTTGCCTCAATAGCAAGTTCCACTGTTCCTTCTTCTACCGATTCAAGTGTATTGACGGATATAACACCAGCTATATTTTTGAGAGCTGTAGTAAATATATCATCAATAGAGCGAAGGCGGAGAAGAACACGCACATTTTTGGTAAAAAGATGTTTAAGGTTTTCAGGGCTATCGATAGCCACCATATTTCCTTTATTAATAATCATAATCTTATCGCAAATTGCACTGATTTCGGAAAGGATATGAGAGCTTAGAATGATGGTGTGCTTTTTGCTCAAATCTTTAATGAGTGATCTCATTTCAATAATTTGTTTAGGGTCTAAGCCAACGGTTGGTTCATCCAGAATGAGTAATTTAGGATTTCCAATTAAGGCACTTGCTAAGCCTACACGTTGTTTATATCCTTTAGATAGATTTTTGATGAGCCTATTTTGAACATGTTCAATTTCTACTCGTCTTAAAGTTTCAGCAATATGTTTCTTTAGCTCAGATTTTTTACATTTTTTGAGATTAGCAACAAAAGTCAAGTATTCTTTAACAGTCATGTCCGTATATAATGGTGGAATTTCAGGTAAATAACCTATATTTTTTTTAGCTTCAATAGGATTTTCTAAAATATCAACACCATTAATTTTAATGCTACCACTTGTTGATGAAAGGTAGCCTGTCATCATATTCATTGTCGTAGATTTACCTGCACCATTAGGACCAAGAAAGCCTAAGATTTCTCCTTCGTTTACATGAAAGGAAATGTCATTTACAGCAACATGTTTGCCATATTTTTTGACGAGATGTGTTACTTCAATCAAAATATTCATCCTCCCTAATGTTTGTATTAAGATTACTTTAATATTTTAATCTATTTTTGTGAGTAATAGGTGAAAAATATTAAAATATACAAGAAAATACTTAAGATAGTGCAAAAATATGCAAAATAAATAAAGCAAATCAGAGAATATGAAAGCATAAATATGGAAAATTGTAAGATACTAAGCGGGTATTAAATAATATAAGGACCAAGTCATTTCTTTCAAAAAATAGTTGGTCCAACGAGGAGGTATTTATATGTCAGAAGAATACAAAGGCGACATGGAGTTTTCAGATGTTGTGAATAAGGTGGTTTCAGAAGGAGGTGCAGATGCAGAAAGCATCACAAAACTCATTAAATCTGGTGGAGAAGTGGTAGGATATGAATTGGAATCAGGTAAACACATCTCAGTTCATCAAGCTATAGAAATGGCAAAAGCAAATCAGCTCAAACATGTAGGTATATCAATATCAAAAGGTGGCAATGAATATATCCGCTCTTTAGCAGATGGAGATGAATCTAATAACCTTGGAAATTTGCCATCTATTACTGCTGACTATAGATAATATGTAATCTATTCAGTAAGAAGATGCAGTCTATAGATAACAGATAAATAATTAAAAATAAAGTAGATGGAAAGCTTAGAAAATCTAGCTTTAAAGAAGAATAACGTGGTATAAAGGACTTAGAAATAAATAAAAAAAAGAAGCGATAGGGGGGCTATCGCTTAAATGAATAAGAACTATATAATATTGGGGTTTATGAGATAATTGGAATGGGGAGGAATCATAATTATCTCATGACTTAGTATGAGCCGATACGAAAAAATTATTCTCTAAAAGAGACATCCAAAATGTAACAAAGTCATTTATTATTAGTGTAATAAGTTTATAGAGATGAGAGTGTAAATATTATACTATAAATATCATATGGTAAAATTTACATACTATATAAACTACTTGAAATTTCCTATGTACTTAATAAGGGTAAGAGGTTATAATGTTAAGGGGTTAAACCTATTAATATAAAAGCGTAAGATAAAGAAAGAATACAACCGCATATTTACTGAGGGGGTGCCATGTATTGGAACATTTAGAAGGGGCAAAGCAATATCCAGATAGACAGATCTATTGTAATTGTTGCGGTCGAGTTATAAATGTAAACGGTAAACATCAGGAGGATTTCTTACAGGTGAAGAAAGTTTGGAGTTACTTTTCTTCAAAAGATTTAACAGGGCAAATCTTTAATATGTGCGAAGCATGTTATGACAAGATGGTGTCTAGTTTTAAAATACCAGTAGAAGAATTTCCGATTGACGATATTCCAGCGTATTCAGATGAAGATATCGATAGACTGAATGCAGCTTACGCAGCGGAGTTATGTAAGTAATATGGATAAAAAGAGTACTTAAAAGAAATAGGGCTTTTAAGTACTCTTTTTATGTTCTTTATTTGACGTAAAGAGAAATATGCTATTTGATTTAAATCAAATGATGAGAAATATCCTAGGAGTAGATGAATAAATAGTGATTAAATGGAAAAAATCATAAATACAAAAATTGTACTTTGATATAAGTTGATATAAAAAGATTGGGTTGTGACAAGGAAAATGAAAACACTTTATGGAATAGAGGTTGATGATTGTAAGGTGCATTGGAAAAGGATATAATAACAGTAATACAAGAAAGGAACTAAAAATTTATGTTAGACATTTGTTTACTAGGAACAGGAGGTATGCTTCCACTTCCTGACCGATATCTGACAGCAATGCTTGCTAGATATAATGGAAGAAAGCTGCTCATTGATTGTGGAGAAGGTACACAAGTTACAATGCGTCTGTTAGGATGGGGGTATAAAACTTTAGATATTATTTGTTTTACACATTATCATGGGGATCATGTTACTGGATTACCAGGCTTACTATTAACACTCAATAATACAGGAAGAACAGAGCCGCTTACATTAATTGGGCCACCAGGACTCAGAAAAGTAGTTGAAGGATTAACAGTTGTATCTCGAGATGTTGGTTTTGAGTTAAAGTATATAGAATTAAGTTATGAAAAACAAAGTTTACAAGTAGGTGATTTCTATATTACAGCACTTCCAGTACCACATAATGTTAAATGCTTTGCATACACTATAGAAAATCATCGTTTACCAAAATTTATCGTAGAAAAAGCTAAAGAAAATGAAGTGCCACAAAAAATTTGGAAACAGCTACAACAAGGCAATACTGTAGAATTTGAAGGCAAAACATATACACCAGATATGGTACTAGGTGAACAAAGAAAAGGCATCAAAGTATCTTATAGTACAGACTGTAGGCCAACACAAGAATTACAAGAAGTCATTGCTGATTCAGACTTATTCATTTGTGAAGGAATGTACACAGATAACTCTTATTTATCGCAGGTGAAAAAACATAAACACATGCTTGCGTCTGAGGCAGCAACACTTGCAAAGAATGCTAATGTTAAGGAATTATGGCTGACACACTTTAGTCCAGCATTACCAACAGAATATATAAATATAAATGATTCTAAGAAGATATTTGCAAACACAATAGCAGGAACAGATCGTATGACCACAACGATTGAGTTTGAAGAAGAATAAAATAATTTATTTTTTAGTAACATTGGAGGGGAATTGTTATGAAAAAGTTAATAGGTGTAGTAGCGATAGTTGTAGTAGTGGGTGGATATATATTTATGACCAAAAGTAAATATAATACCGATGAAATTACAGCATCTCAATCTAAACAAGAAGCTACTGGAAATGCAAGAATCGGTGAAATTGAGAAAATAATTGATTCAAACTATCCAACTGAAGCAAAAGAAATTGTGCAGTTACACAATGATTTAATGGGGGTTTGCTATAAGTATCCTATGAATTACCAAGAAATTAAAGCATATACCACAACCATTAGAAAAATATATTCACAGGAATTCAAAGACCTCAATTCAGAAGAAAATCAGATTGCTCAATTAAAGAAAGAACGAGAAACAATGGGAAAAGAGTCTGTTGAGTTGGTGGCAAGTGATATTACAGAAACCTATGTCGCAAAAGATGATTCTGGTGAAGAAGTGAGTGCTGAAATTAATGTAATACATGCAACTAATGCAGGTAGTACACGAAGAACATACTTTTTAATCAAAGAAAATGGTATGTGGAAGATTAATGGCTGGGAAGTAGCTCAGTAAAATGACATAATCATTACAAATGAAACAAAGTTGGAGGAATAAAGATGAAAGACATAACTGTACTGGCTATTGAAACTTCATGTGATGAAACATCAGTAGCAGTTGTGAAAAACGGAAGAGAAGTACTTGCAAATACGATTTCTACACAAATCCCATTACATGAACAATATGGTGGGGTAGTACCTGAAATTGCATCTAGAATGCATGTTGAAAAAATTAACTTAGTGATTAAAGAAGCATTAGCAACAGCAAATGTTACTTTAGATGATATTGATGTAGTTGGTGTAACTTATGGACCAGGTTTAGTAGGTGCATTATTAGTAGGTGTCATGGCAGCGAAATCTATTGCCTTTGCCAAAAATAAACCACTAGTAGGTGTACATCACATTGAAGGTCATATTGCAGCTAACTATATTGCACATCCAGAGCTTAAGCCACCATTTTTATGCTTAGTTGTATCAGGTGGACACACTCATCTTGTGCATGTTAAAGATTATACAGAATATGAAATCATTGGACGTACAAAAGATGATGCAGCTGGTGAGGCTTATGATAAAGTGGCAAGAGCAATCGGTCTTACTTACCCAGGTGGACCAAAGATTGATAAATTGGCTAAAGAAGGAAACAAAGATGCTATCAAATTCCCAAGAGCAATGAATGATGGAAGTTATGACTTTAGCTTTAGTGGATTAAAATCTGCCGTTCTTAACTATATCAATGGGGCTAAGATGAAAGGTGAAGAAATTAATGCCGCTGATGTAGCAACATCATTCCAAGCCAGTGTAACAGATGTATTAGTCGGCAAAACAATGGCACTTGCTAAAGAAAAAGGCATTACGAATATTGCTCTTGCAGGTGGTGTGGCAGCCAATGTTGGTTTAAGAGAAGCGATGAAAAAAGCATGTAAAGAGCAAGATAGAATGTTATATTATCCAGAGTTAGTTCTTTGTACAGATAATGCGGCAATGATTGGGTGTGCAGCGTATTATGAATATCTTAAAGGAACACGTGCTGGAATGGATTTAAATGCAGTGCCTAATCTACCACTTGGACAAAGATAGATAAAGGAGGAAGCGCATGAGAGGTATTCTGAGGTTTTTAATTTCGGGAGTACTATCTGGCATCTTCACATCAGGGGTGATACAGATTGAGAAAATAGGTATCATCCCTGAGCATATTGCGGGGCCACTGGACCTTATTTACTTAAATAAAGAAATTATTTTATATCTATTATTTTTTGGACTTATTTACTTTACAGTGGCTATACCAATTGCAAGCAAGATTGCTAGAAAGTTAGATGAAACTTTAAATAAATATCCGATGCAAGAAATCCTAATGTATATTATTGGGCTAGGTATAGGGTTATATGTAGCCAGCTTAGCAACCAATGCTTTTAAAATGAATACTGAAAACTTAGCAGGAGAAATATTTGTGATATTTACCTACATAGGGCTAGGAGGATTTGGAATTTATTTAGTACATCTCAAGAAGAGCGAGATAAAAGGATGGCTTAGTAAGACTGGAGATATTTTGGCACATTCTGAGCCGAAGATTTTAGATACAAGCGTTATTATTGATGGACGTATACTAGATATTATTTGTACAGGCTTCGTAGAAGGGAAGATTATAATCCCTTCATTTGTGTTAGATGAATTAAGACATATTGCAGATTCCTCAGATTCGCTTAAAAGAAATAGAGGACGAAGAGGATTAGATATCCTTAATGAGCTCAAGAATACAAAGATGATACCTGTAGAAATCATGGAAATAGATTATAGTGATCTTGAAGAAGTAGATAGCAAGCTTTTAAGGTTGGCTGGTGAAATACAAGGCAAGGTTATAACCAATGACTTCAATCTCAACAAAGTGGCTAAATTACAAAAGGTAAAGGTTCTTAATATTAACGACTTAGCCAATGCAATTAAACAAGTTGTCCTTCCAAGTGAAGAAATGACTGTAACAGTTATCAAAGAGGGTAAAGAACATGATCAAGGCCTTGCTTATTTAAATGATGGTACAATGATTGTTGTTGAAGGTGGTAAAAAGTATGTAGGATGCACTATCAAAGTAGTAGTTAGTACTGTGCTACAAACTTCAGCAGGACGTATGATTTTTGCAAAAATAATAGGATAGGGGATTATAATGAAACAGTTTATAAGTAAATACAAGTTTACGATTATTTCAGTAATCCTTGTATTAGTAGGAATATTAATGCCTGGCGATGACGTGCCATCAGTGGGGATTCCGCATTTAGATAAAGTGGTGCATTGTGGCATGTTTGGTTGTGTTACAGTATGTTACTACTGGGACTATTATAAGGTATACAAAAAAGTGCCTTATTTATGGCTTACTATAGTATCAGTAGTATTGTTTGGAGCGCTTACAGAGATTATGCAAACCTACGTACCAGGCAGAAGCTGTGATTATAGAGATTTAATTGCAGATACAACAGGAATAATGCTAGCCACAATTGTAGCAAGATGGGGAGTAAAGAAATATAAACAAGATTAAATAAAGTATAAATACCAGTATTAGAGAAGTAAAATTGCAGTATAATCAAGTGAGGTTTTAGAGTAAATTACTGTAAAAGAAAACGGTGAAAGTTGTAAATTAACTTTCACCGTTTTTTTAAATAATATAGTTTAATAACTTTGAGTCTCGGAATTATTCTTCTAATACAGCTGATATGGTAGCTGAAACTGTATTTTTCTTTCTGAAATAAAGATAACCAGATGTTAAAATTCCAGCACAGATGGCAACGTAAAAAATAAAGAGTTTATTTTGGCATCCAACATATAAAATAATTAATGAACCTAACATGGCCATGATTGGATTAAGTTTACCTTTAAAGAATCCTTTAATTTCGCCTTTTAATGAAAGACGGAATACTTCGAAGTATAAACCGATGAATAATACATAGTTTAATGTAATAGCAATCTCTGAGATATCAGAGTTTGGTAATAAGTTATAAGTTTGAGTTACATAGTGAACGATAATCCAAACGATTGTGATAACACCAGCAACTAAACAAGATAAAATAGATCTATCATATTTTTCATTAATCTTAGCAATTTTATCTGAGCCTGGAAGCATGTTTCTAATTGCTAATGAGTATGGGAGTTGGAATAATCCAGCCATAAATCCATTAGCTGTACCAGCTACAGAAATAATGATAAAGATAAGAATACCTTTAGCAGCCCATGGTCCTAAAAGCTGAGCAGCAGCTAATTCTACGTGTTGGTCACCAGATGTCATAATTGTTTCTGGTCCAATGTAAACGCTAAGACCAACGAAGTATAATAAGTACATAAATAAAATACCAAGTGGTGCAGAAATTAATGCAAGAGGAATGTTCTTCTTAGCATTTTTTACTTCATGAGAGATAGAAGTGGAAACCATCCAACCATCAAAGGCGAATACGATAGGGATTAAAGCACTAAGCCAAGTACCACCCATTAATTGTTCGTTTGATACTTCAAGGGCTGATGATGGCTTACCAAAGATGAAACCTGCAATACCAATTACTACTAATGGAATTAATTTAATAAAAGTAGCAGATGTTTGAACGTATCCAGCAATTCTTTTAGAAACGATATTAAGTATAGCTAATAAAAGTGCAATGCCTAAACCAATAATCATTTGCATGAACAAAGTAGATGTAATGCCGAAAAGCATACAAGAATACATCCCTATGATGTAACAAACAACTGCAAGTGTTGTTGGATAGTAAAGGAATAATTGAAACCATCCAAATGCACAAGCTACATTGCTTCCATAAGCATCTTCAGCATAAGTAATAATACCGCCAGCTTTATCAGTTCTTGCAGCAAGCTCTGCAATAGTTAAGCTACCGAAGATAATACTAATAGCAGCAATAACGAAAGTTAGACATCCCAAGAAGATACTACCATTAGTAGCAACTAAGATGTTATCACTTTTAAAGAAGATCCCTGACCCGATTACAACACCAACTATCATAGCAATGCAAGTCAGAAGACCGTATTGTTTTTGTGTCTTCATAATGTGTCCTCCATGTTGTCATAAATTAATAGTAGGTTTATTATAAAGGGAAGTAAAAAGAAGTACAATGGAATTTTAGCAAGTTAAACAAATCCAAATTTAATGTATAAATAGTGTGGAAAATAATGCAAAAATCATACAAATAAAAGAGGTAGTGTGAAAATGAAAAAAATTGCAGCAGTTATAGTAGCAGGTGGTAGTGGAAAACGTATGGGAACTGCTATCAAAAAACAATTTATTAAGTTAAGAGATAAAGAAGTATTAGCTTATACGATAGAAGCCTTTAATAAGCTAGAGGAAATCTCGGAAATTATTGTAGTAACAGGTGAAGAAGATATTCAAAAGGTGGAAAAGGAAATTATACAAGCTTATCGTTTAAATAAAGTAAGTAAAGTAGTAGCAGGTGGAAAAGAAAGACAAGATTCTGTACACAATGGACTAATGGCAGTAGCAGGTGAAATGGAATATGTGATGATTCATGATGGAGCAAGACCTTTTATTTCAGAAGAAGTGTTAAGAAGAGCTATTGATAAAACAATAGAATGTAAAGCAACAATCGTAGCAGTACCAGTAAAGGATACAATTAAAGTGATTAATCCAGAAACACAAATAGTAGAAACAACTCCATCTAGAGAAATGCTTTGGTCAGTACAGACGCCTCAATCTTTTGATAAAGAACTATTGAAAGCTGCTTATAAAGAAGCAAACGAAAAAGGACTACAAGTAACAGATGATAGCATGATTGTAGAAGCATATGGTAAGCAAGTGGCAGTTGTGCTTGGAGAGTATACGAATATAAAAATAACAACACCAGAAGATCTAGTGGTGGGGGAAAGTATCTTAAACAATTAATAATAGGTAGCAATCAGGATAGAGATGCCATGATTTATATGTAGAGAAAATAAAGTGACCTACCAATAATAGGAACATAAGAAATGATGTAAATATTGAAATTGGTTATACAAAGCAAGCTAAATATCTGAGTTAACAATTAATATGAAAAGGAAGTATAGACAAAATATATTTCCTTTTTATATTAAGGCAGTAGATGATGATTTCGAATAGAATGGTAGGATATATATCTAGGGACTTTTAATAAGCTTACAGAATAAAGAGAAAGAAACATTAAGTATGGAAAACAATAAGTGGTAGTCATAAGATGTAATAGAAAAACAAATAGACATGTGTAATATAGAAAATTTAAAAACAAGAGGGGGAAGGTGTTTAGAGAGGGAAGACAAAGTAACTTGATATATAGTATAGTGTAGAAAATATATATAGATATAAGAGAAACTGATATAGAAAAGAAAATATGAATAATTAATACAGAGATAGGGTAAAATAAACAAGCATCATATGATGATAAGATATAGAGAAGAAAAAAAATAGAAATAAACATAAAAAAAGTGTTGACCTATGACAAACACCGTGATATATTAAATAAGCACTAGCGAGGGCAATAAATTAGAAAGAAAGTTAGTTCTTAAATTAGAAAATAATTTTTTTGGAAAAGTTGTTGACAAGAATAAATGCTTAGTGTAATATCTTAAGAGTCGGTTGCGACGAAAAGATGAATAAATAAATATGCAGAGATGGTCGAGTTGGTTTAAGGCACCGGTCTTGAAAACCGGCGAGGGTAACACCTCCCTGGGTTCGAATCCCAGTCTCTGCGTTAGATTTAAACGTAATGAGGAAAGAAACCACATGGAGAAGTACCCAAGTGGTTGAAGGGGCTCCCCTGGAAAGGGAGTAGGTCGTTAATAGCGGCGCGAGGGTTCAAATCCCTCCTTCTCCGCCATTTTAATAGGATGATTGAACTTTGAAAATAAAATAGTAACCATTAAACCAGTCGATTCATAAAGTCACGTTATGTGACAAGTCAGTACTACTTAACAGTACAAAATGTCAAGAGACAAACTTTTTTATTGAGAGTTTGATCCTGGCTCAGGAT